>NZ_JAPVZA010000005.1:0-117838 GCF_041432115.1 Streptococcus sp. 27098_8_12 | reverse complement strand
CCAAAAATAATTGAGAGGCTAGGACTTTTGTCCCAGTCTCTAAATGTACATTTACTGATTATGATTCTGACTTCTTTTCGGCCGTCTTGTGAACAGCTTTGATACTAATATTCCCATTGCTGGTCATGACTGCTTTGAGTTGTTTCTCACTTGGATGTTCCAGGTAATAATCGGTAATAGCATCTTCGATATGGTCTTGGATGGTACGACGGAGTGGGCGGGCCCCCATTTTTGGATCGTATCCCAGATCGACCAATTTTTCTTTGACCTTCTCTGTTACATCCAGATGAATCTCATTTTGTGCGAGACGTTGATTGACTTCATCCAGCATAAGGGTAACGATTTGGAGAAGATTTTCTTTTGATAGAGGTTGGAATTCAATGATGCCATCAAAACGGTTCATGAATTCAGGGCTAAAGAAGTTACCGAGTTCTCCAAGTACAGAGTTGGTTCGACCTTCGCGAGCAGCTCCAAAACCAACATTGGCCTCAGCTTTGCCAGTTCCAGCATTAGAGGTCATGATGATAATGGTATCTTTGAAGCTGACGGTACGGCCTTGACCATCTGTCAAACGGCCATCATCCAAGACTTGCAAGAACATGTGCATGACATCTGGATGGGCTTTTTCCACTTCATCCAACAACACGAGAGAGTATGGATTGCGACGGACCTTTTCCGTTAGTTGTCCAGCTTCATCGTAGCCAACATAGCCCGGAGGAGCTCCGACAAGTTTCGCTACGCTATGTTTTTCCATGTATTCGCTCATATCGAAGCGGATCATATTGTCTGCAGAACCAAAGAGCTCGATCGCTAATTGTTTAGACAATTCGGTCTTTCCGACACCGGTTGGTCCGACAAAGAGGAAGCTTCCGATCGGACGGTTAGGCGATCCTAGGCCGACACGATTGCGTCGAATGGCTTTCGCGATTTTATCTACGGCATCGTCTTGACCAATCACATGAGCTTTCAAATCAGAAGCCAGATTGATCAATTGAGACTGCTCTTTTTCTTTCAAATCACCAACAGGAATATTGGTCTTTTGTTCAACGATGTGTTCAATCGTTTTTTCACTGATGACAGGGGTTTCCTGATCGGTGACATGTTGACCTTTCATTTCCTTGTATTTCGCGATTTGGTCACGGAAGTAGGCTGCTTTTTCAAAGTCTTCTTCGCAGGTTGCTTGAGCTTTGAGGTTTTCAGCTTCAATCAAGCGCTGATCGATAACTTTTGGATCCACAAAGTTCAGAGTCAGGTTCATTTTAGACCCGGCTTCATCCAACAAATCAATGGCCTTGTCTGGCAGGAAGCGATCTTGGATGTAGCGGTTTGAAAGAATAGCTGCCGCTTCGATGGCCCCGTCTGTATAGTGAACGTGGTGGTAGTCTTCGTATTTTTTCTGGATGCCTTTGAGGATGGTGATGGTTTCTTCAACCGTTGGCTCATCGACCTTAACGGGTTGCATCCGACGTTCCAAGGCCGCATCTTTTTCAATGATGCGGTATTCATTGAGGGTAGTAGCACCGACCAATTGGAGTTCACCACGCGCCAAGGCTGGTTTGAGGATATTTCCAGCGTCCATATTACCTTCACCGGCTGATCCTGCGCCAACAATTTCATGGATTTCGTCGATGAAAAGAATCACATCTTCACGTTGACGAATTTCATCCATTAATTTTTGCATGCGTTCTTCGAATTGACCACGAATACCTGTGCCTTGAACGAGGCTGACGACGTCTAGGCGGATGACTTCTTTTCCTTGCAATTTATGAGGAACGTCTCCATCGACGATTTTTTGGGCCAAGCCTTCCACAACGGCAGTTTTTCCGACCCCAGGTTCTCCGATCAGAACCGGATTGTTCTTGGTTCGACGGTTGAGAATTTCGATGACACGGATAATTTCTTCATCACGGCCGATGACAGGGTCAATATCCCCTTTGCGGGCAATTTCTGTGACATTGATACCAAATTCTTCTAATAGTCCTTTAGGCTTTTGAGGGCGAGCTTGACGTGGGTCTTGACTGCCGCTACGGTTATTGTTTTGGCCGTAACCGCCACCTCCATAACTGCCTCCAGATTGAGTTGGAGGGGTTTGAGGTTCTTGCGGACTTTGGAAGTTTCCAAGGTTATTGAAGAAATCTTCAAAAGGATCTCCAGTGAGTTGGCTCCGTTGGGTCATGCCTTTCAAGAAGCTGTTATTTGGGTCTGTTTTCATAATTTTATAGCAATTTTGACAGAGGTCTACTTGCTGCTGACGTCCATTTACATTTGTATATAAATGGATGGTTGATTCATTTATTTTACAATTTTGACAAAGCATATACATACCTCACAGTAGGTTTTTGATGGTTTTCCATCAAGAGACGAGCCTATTTTCAAAAGGTCAAAAATAGTCAAAGATTTATAGTTTCATTATATCAGTATTCTAGAAGTTTGCAAGAATTTGCTACGGAATGTCGCTCAGGATTGAAGAAGAGAGCAAATCAATGGAAAAATGTGAATTTTTATTGGAAGAGCTTTCTCTTTTATGATAAAATAGGAGAGTAGAAAGTAAAGAGGAGAAATAAAATGGAATCACATTTAGTACGGATTATCAACCGTTTGGAGACGATGACAAAAGACGGTGGAAACTTGAAACGTAATTTTGAACGTGACGGTGTTGTTGTCGCTGAAGTAGCATACAACCACAATGAAGAAGAAGGTTCAACCTTTACACTTCGTGATGTTGAAGCGCGTGAAACCTATACATTTGATAGCATTGATTTAATTGCAATGGAAATTTATGAATTGCTTTACTAAGCAGCTGTGTGGATGAGTTTGGGGTGGTCTCAAGCTCATTTTTTGTCCATCTGGCTATAGTTTTCGTCTATAAGAAATTCTAATTAGGAACAGTTAGGTTTGAGAGTTGAAATCTGCTATAATAGAGAGGACTATTTTCATTACTTGACTAGAAAGAGAATTGATATGACGACACTCATTGATGGAAAGGCGCTCGCTACAAAATTACAGGGTGAGATTGCAGAGAAAACAGCACGATTAAAAGAAGAGACAGGAGTTGTGCCTGGCCTCGTTGTCATCGTGGTAGGAGATAATCCAGCTAGCAAAATCTATGTAAGAAATAAAGAGCGTTCTGCTATTGCGGCAGGCTTTCGGAGTGAAGTGAGACGACTTCCTGAAAGCATTAGCCAAGCTGAATTATTAGAAGTGATCGAACACTACAATCAAGATCCCCTTTGGCATGGGATTTTGGTGCAGTTGCCACTGCCTAAGCATATCGATGCGGATGCAGTCCTTTTAGCCATTGATCCGACAAAAGATGTGGATGGCTTTCATCCATTGAATATGGGACGCTTGTGGGCTGGAAATCCTCTCATGGTGCCTTCAACTCCCGCTGGGATCATGGAGATGTTCAAAGAGTACGGGATTGATCTAGAAGGGAAGCGAGCAGTCGTGATTGGTCGTTCCAATATCGTTGGAAAACCAATGGCGCAGTTGCTCCTCGCCAAAAATGCGACGGTAACCTTGACCCATTCCCGGACCCATCATCTGCCTAAAATTGCTAGAAGAGCAGATATCTTGGTTGTTGCGATCGGTCGTGCGAAATTTGTAACAGCAGACTTCGTGAAAGAAGGCGCCGTTGTTATTGACGTCGGAATGAATCGCGATGAGAATGGCAAATTGTGTGGGGATGTCGATTTTGAATCCGTTGCACCTTTGGCCAGTCATATTACTCCGGTTCCAGGAGGGGTTGGGCCTATGACCGTCACCATGCTGATGGAGCAGACCTACGAAGCAGCTGTTCGTGCCTTAAAAAAATGAAAGTGTGAACAAGATGAAGTTTGTATTTGATTTAGATGGAACCCTGTCATTCGATGGTGTCACAATCGATGATGAAATCAAACAGGTCTTATTGAGAGCAGAAGAATTTGGTCATGAAGTCGCCTTTGCTTCTGCACGTTCTTACCGGGACAGCTTGGGCCTTTTAGGGGACTCATTGAGTCAGCAACTCGTGATTGGCTTAAATGGTGGATTGGCCTATCGTCAGGGACAATTAGTATATGAGGAACAATTGGACAAGGATGTGTATCGGGAAGTCCTTGGCTTTTGTCGCCATTACAATCTACCATTTTTTGTGGATGATACCTTTGATTATAGCGGACAGATTTTGGAAAAGATTCCTTTTGTTGCTAATGTAGATCCCCTCAAGAAAGCCAAGTATCGTTCGTTAGAGGAGCTGACAGATCCGATTAAGGTCGTGATCTATATGGGTGGCCATGAGGAGCTCGTGGATGAGATCATCGAGCGGATCGAAAAGACTGATAAGGCCCATATCCGATATCATGCGCATGAAAAATGCATCTATCTCAATCCAGCAGACACGCATAAAGCGACAACCGTAGAAGAACTCTGTGGAGAGAATTTCGTGGCTTTTGGCAATGATCAAAATGATATCGAGCTCTTTGAAAAAGCTCTTTATGCAGTTCAAATTGGTGATTTTCCAGCCCTTCAGCCTTATGCGGATGATCAATTGGTAGCCAAACAAAATCAACCACAAGCTGTGGCTGCTAAGATCTTGCAAGTCTTCGCAGAATTCAGAGGAAAATAAAAGAAGGAGGGGGAGTCGTGGCTTCTCCTTTTTCGCTAGAAATGAGGAAGGTATGAGAAGAGTTGAGATAGGAATATCTCGGCTTTTTTTATTTATTGTAAAGCAGGTTTTGTCAATTGAAGTTTCTTTCTATTGTTTTGTAGTATAATGATAGTAAGAAAATTTGAGGAGAAGGAATATGCTTGTAAAAATTTGTAATGCAGATTATAGTCTCCAGTGGGATGGAATTTATCAATTTGCTCTTGAAAACTATCCACAGATTCAAGAATGGGAATTGGAGAAGCTAGCAAAGTTTATTGCTTACGAACAGGACCATCATCGTCAGACCATTGTGGAATGTGAGAATCATGAATTAAATATACAAATTCATGATTACTTGCAAGAGCATAGCTATTTTCCTCCCTACAGGCCAAGTCATCGGCTTGTAGCTTCTACCTATGATATCCATAGGAAGTTAGTTACTTCAAATTATTGTAGTCATACTTGTACAGTTGAGGTGGCTCAGGCTATTTTTCAGATTGGAAAACTCATGTCGGCGGTAAAAGTATTTGGTAAAAGTGGGGCTGAGTTAGTTACAGATAGTCGTAATGCAGCTTCTGATCCAGCAGACTATTTTGACTATATCATGTTCGGATGGTCTAATACGACTTCGGGTTACCGACTCGCTATGGAGCGTTTGTTAGGACGGGCACCGTCTGAGGAGGAATTACAAGAAAAGTTCATTCCTGGTGTTAGTTTTCATTTTCTGTATGAAGAATTAATTCAAGCACCAGGCTATATGTTTGATGGCTATCATGTTGCGAAGGTAAGAGATAGTTTAGATTTGGATACCTTTCTTCATTTGTGTGTTATTCCTTCAAAAGATAAGTCTTGTTTTGAAGGTTTGATTCCTTGTCAATTACAAGATAGAGTGATTTACCTAGACTATGAAGGAGAAGGGTTACAGGCTTGGAATACTAAGGTTAATCAAGTACTATATGGTAAGGATAAGTTGAGGGAGTAGTGTATGAAAGAGATTGATCAAACTCTACTGAAAAAAGTTATCATTGAGCGTCCTCGTTCTAGTCATAAGGGAGATTTTGGTCGTCTGCTCTTGATTGGGGGAACTTACCCCTATGGAGGAGCTATTATTATGGCAGCCCTTGCTGCGGTTCATAGTGGTGCGGGGCTGGTTACTGTCGCAACAGATCCTGATAATCTGACAGCCCTTCATAGCCATCTTCCTGAAGCCATGGGCTTTGATTTGGCAGATCACGAACTCCTTTGTGAGCAGCTCCAAAAAGCCAGCGTGATTCTTGTAGGACCGGGCTTAAATGAAGCAAGAGAAAACCAAGCAATCTTGCACATGATTTTTGAGCAAGTCTCTAGCCAGCAGGTCTTGATATTAGATGGAGGGGCTATTAGTCTTTTTGCAGTCTCTCAGTTTGACCTGCCAGAGGCTCAGTTGGTCTTTACCCCTCATCAAAAAGAGTGGGAAAAGCTGTCAGGACTTGATCTAGCAAGCCAGACTGAAGATAGAAGCCGAGAAGCGGTTCAAAGCTTTCCTAAAGGGACTGTCATTGTAGAAAAAGGGCCTCACACCCGCATTTGGACAAGTGGGCAAGAAGAGGGCTATCAGCTAGATGTTGGTGGTCCCTATCAAGCCACAGGTGGAATGGGGGATACCTTGGCAGGGATGATCGCAGGATTTGCGGGTCAATTCCCACAGGTCAGTCTCTATGAGCGCGTGGTGGTTGCGACCTACCTCCATTCAGCCATTGCTGAAGACTTGAGCAAGGAGGCTTATGTGGTTCTACCGACAACCATCAGCCAAGAAATCCCAAAATGGATGAAGAAATGGAGTGACCAAGACCAGGTTGCCAGCACTGAAAATAGAAAATAGGTAAAAAAGATGAAGGAAAGCATTCGAAAAGCAAATCAGTATATCGATGAAAACAGGGTAAAGGTTAACCAGCAATATAGAGGAGCATTTCATTTGCTACCTCCAATCGGCTGGATGAACGATCCAAATGGCTTTGTTTATTTCCTTGGGGAATACCATTTGTTTTACCAATTCTATCCCTATGATAGTGTTTGGGGTCCCATGCATTGGGGGCATGCCAAATCAAAAGATCTTCTCCATTGGGAAGAACTGCCAGTAGCTTTAGCGCCAAGTGAAAGCTATGATAAGGATGGCTGCTTCTCGGGTAGTGCTATTGTGAAAGATGACAAGCTCTATTTGCTGTATACGGGTCATGTAGACGATGAGGAAAAGCGAGAAGAGACGCAGTGTCTTGCGGTGTCGACAGATGGCATTACCTTTGAAAAGTTGCCTACTAATCCAGTGATCCATGCTCAACATATTGAGGGGATCGCAGATATTGCAGATTTTCGTGATCCTAAAGTATTTGAATACCAAGGAAACTATTACGCTGTCGTTGCTTCTAAGACGCCAGATGACAGAGGTCAAATTCTCCTATTTGCATCAAGTAATCTAGTAGATTGGACCTTTACATCAGTTCTTTTAGAAGGTGAAAAAGGGCAAGGGATTATGTGGGAGTGTCCCGATTTCTTCCCTTTAGATGGCAAATGGGTCTTGATCCTGTCTCCCATTGAAATGGAAAGGCAGCAAGAAAAATACTGGAATTTAAATTCGACGGTTGCCTTTATCGGTGACATGAATTGGGAAACGGGGCGCTTTCATGTCGATTCCTATGATGAAATCGATGGTGGTTTGGATTTCTATGCCCCTCAAACTTGTCAAGGACCAAATGGCGAACGATACATGGTTGCCTGGATGCAAATGTGGCACCGGTCTATCCCCAGTCATGATTTAGCTCATGGGTGGGCAGGTAGTATGACTCTTCCAAGAAAATTGTCTCTGAAAAACGGACGATTGGTTCAGGGGTTACCTGAGTCAGTGAAAGAACACTTTCTTGTAGAGCATGCGTCAGAAACCATTGTTAAGGCCAATCAGATCACGATCCCAGCGAAAGGGAAACAAACCTTGTTTGAACTAAATGCCAAACCGGGTCGCTCCTTTATCCTAGGTTATGGTGATGAAACTGATCCTGATAGTGTCTTGCAATTGAGTTACGACGCCTCTCAAAAACGCTTTAGCTTAAGTCGAGACCAATTTGGGCACCCAATTTCTGGAAAAGAAAATCCAGCATTTCAATCGAGATGGATTCAGTTGGATGCTGAAAAAGATCATCATTTTTCGATCATTCGCGATACCAACTCAATTGAAGTATTCGTTGATGGTAAAACTCTCTCGATGACCTTTTATGAAACGAGTCAAAATCCCGTCTATACCCTCACGGCAGATGAAGGGATCGATTGGGTCGTAAAAACCTATCAAAAATAGGAAATCAATAGCCTCCTAAAGAAAAAAAGACAAGTTCTATGACTTGTCTTTTGTATTAGGAAAGAATGGAAGCGAGGAGTCCTCCCAGAATGAGGATGATAGCACCGCTCAGTCGGTTGGCCATTTGGGCGAAGGCGATCATTTCCATACGATCAGATGCGGAGAGAACAGCGATATTTCCGGTTCCTCCCATCGAGTTATTGATCATACCAGATCCGATAGCAGTCTCGACTGGATACAATCCAACCAGTTTTCCGATCAAAGCAGAAGCAAGCCCCATAGCTAGAACAGAGGTCAAGCTTAGGAGAATGAATTGCCAGGTCATCGCCATAGCTAGAGTTGAAAGGTCAATCAAGGAAAGACCAATCCCAGCTAGGACTGCATGGGTGAGGTTGGTCATAATGACTTGGTTGAACATAACCACACAGTTTTCCAAAGGTTTTGGGACAGCATTGAAAGCTTTCAGGATAAAGACGATGATAATCATGAAGGCATAACTGTGGATTTTTGGAACAAAGGCATTGCAGATGACCCCGATAAGAAAAATACTAAAGGCAAACATCATTCCAACTCCGATTTGGGTCGGATCAAGTATGAGTTTTTCTTTCTTCAATTCATCTTTATTGACGGGAATCAAGACACCGTGACCATTGTAAGGACTGTCTGCAAAGATTTTGACGATCAAAACAGCTCCAATGATGGCAAGGATATTACCAAGTGTGGTAGCGGGTGCCAATTGAGAGAAGATGGCTGCTTGGCTTCCATGGAGATTAGCAGCGTATATCTTTGAAAGAGGCAGGATTCCAGCTCCCATTCCTCCGACCATTTGTGGGAAGGAAACATAGAGAATCGAATGTCCAAATCCTTGTCCCAAAAGGCTTCCAACGATCCCAACAGAGAGAGCCCCAATGACCATGGTGACCAAGGAAACAGGAATAAAGCGAGCAGAAGCTTTTACCAAGAGATTGCGATTCATCCCTAGAATAGCCCCACAAATCAAGGCTGCGATATAAAAATCCAGAAAGCCAAAGGAATCTCCCAAAAAGCCCTTGGTAGCTGTGATGATGTTTGCCGGAATAACATGGAAGGTCGCTAGAAGAGTAGCTCCTAGTAAGGTGAAGACGGATCCTCCACCTAGGTAAGAATTCATAATTGGCAGTTTCTCACCGATAAAGTAGAGAAGATGCCCCATGACGACCAAAAGGAGGGTTAGTCCAAGCATATTGAGTGGGAGTTTCCCCATAGCAATCGTCACCGAAAGAACGATGACGATGAATGCATATAGAGGAAGACTGACACCGGAAATGTTGATTTCATTCAATTTTTTCATGGTTGTTCAGTCAGCTCCTTATTAGTATTTAGGATACCATTTAAGGTCACGTACAGCTTTGGCCATATCTGTTTCTTTAGCTTGTGCAAGCCCTTGTTCTTGAGCTTTCTTGGCAACAGCTTCTGCCACCTTGATAGACACGTCAGCTACATATTGGAATGGTGGAAGGACTGGCGCACCTGGTTGACCTGGATTGACAATACCTGACAATGAGTGAGCTGCTGCCCCGATCATTTCGTCTGTCAACAATTTGGCTTCAGAGGCCAACATACCAAGACCAAGACCTGGGTAGATCAAAGCGTTATTGGCTTGACCGATTTCGTAGTTCACACCTTTGTAGCTAATGGTTCCTGAAGGGACACCGGTAGCGACAAAGGCTTTACCGTCTGACCATTCGATGACTTGTTGGGCTGTTGCTTCCAATTTCTTGGTTGGGTTAGAAATTGGGAAGATAACTGGGCGTTCAGTGTTTTCACACATGGCTTCAACCACTTCTTTAGTGAAGGCACCTGGGTTTGTAGAAGTTCCGACCAAGATCGTTGGTTTCACTGTTTTGATCACTTCAAGAAGATTGGTCATATCGCCTCTACCTTCGAAGTCAGCACGTTTTTTAGCAAATGGTTTTTGAGCTGGCGTCAAATCTTCCATATCGTCAAACAAAAGACCTTGTTTATCGATCATGAAGAAACGTTTGTAAGCTTCTTCTGGAGAAAGACCTTCAGCAACCATTTCAGCGTGAACACGGTCTGCGATACCAGCACCAGCAGAACCACCACCATAGCAAAGGTAAACTTGGTCTGTCAATTTTTCACCAGTGATATCCATCGCTCCAAAGATACCACCCAAGACAACGATCCCAGTTCCTTGAATATCATCGTTGAAAGTTGGAATTTCTTTCTTGTAACGGTTCAAGATATCAGCCGCATTTGAACGACCGAAGTCTTCCCAGTGAAGGTACAATTTAGGGAAAAGTTTTCCAGCTGTTTGAACGAATTGATCGATAAAGGCATCGTATTTTTCACCACGAACACGTTCATGACGATTCCCCAGATACATTGGATTGTTTAACAATTCTTCACGGTTGGTACCAGCATCGATGACAAGAGGCATAACGCAAGCTGGATCAATTCCGGCTGCAGCAGTGTAGACCATCAATTTCCCGACAGAGATATCAACCCCTTGGACACCCCAGTCACCAATACCGAGGATTCCTTCTGCATCAGTTGCAACGATCAAGCGGATATCGCGATCGCCAGCTGCATTTTTCAACGTTTCTTCGATATTTTCTGGGTGGTTAATATCAAGGTAAGCGGCATATTGTGGGTCTACAAAGAGTTCAGAATATTGTTCAATGGTGTCTGCGATCACTGGATCATAGACGATTGGGTTGAACTCAACGATGTGTTGGTTAAAGAGGTAGTAGAAAAGAGTACGGTTTGTATTGAAAATTTCCATCAAGAAAAGACGTTTTTCAAGGTCTGATGGTTTGCGCAAGAAATGTTGGTAAGCTTGTTCAGCTTGTTCTTCGATGGTTTGAACATATGGAGGAAGAAGACCAATCAGGCCAAGTTCTTTACGTTCTTCCATTGTGAAAGCAGTTCCTTTATTTAAGAAAGGATTGTTTAAAATTTCATGTGATTTCATTGCGAAATACTCCTCATAAATAATTTATCTGTAAGATTTTTTCTCACGCAAGCCATTATAGTCTTCTGTAATTCTTATAGTCAACTTCCCTTGTCCTTATAAAAAAATTTTATAAGTAAGGGTTTTGTGTTAAAATGAAGGAAATGGAAATTGTAGAAATAGAGGGATAGAGATGAATATCCGAGACTTGGAATATTTTTATCAACTGTCGAAATTAAAGTCTTATACAGATGTGGCGCATTATTTTCAAGTGAGTCAACCGACTGTGACCTATGCCATCAAGCGTTTAGAGGACCACTATGCTTGCCAGTTGGTAGAAAAATCGTCTTCTAATCGTGTCTTGCACTTAACTCAGCCGGGGAAGGTTTTAGCCAATCACGCGCGAGAGGTTTTAATCGAAATCGAAAAGACAGAAAAAGCTGTTGAACGAAGTAAAAAGAATCTGTTGCGCATTGGACTACCACCATTGATCACTAGCGATATCATGAAAAAATTTGGGACGCATGATGAAGAGCTTGAGATTTTTCGTCAATCGCAATTGGTGCAATTAGGTTCCAGGGATTTGATGCGTTTGTTGGTGCGTGGAGATTTAGATTTTAGTCTGTTGGGAAGCTTAGAGCCCATTTCACACGCGCATTTGACCAGTCAGCTCTTGTATAAAAAAGAATTTTTTGTGATTGTTTCAAAGGATCATCCACTAGCAGATCGCAAGGAAATTTCTTTTAAAGAGGTGTTAGAGGAGACCTTCATTCTGTTAGATGAGCATCATGTCCACATGACGGCTTTTAAACGCTTGAATGCTCGCTTTGATGATTTAGCCCAGTCTACTGTTGTCTTGACCGATTCCAACTTGGTCTTGAGTTTCATCGAAGAAAATTTGGGAATTGGTCTCATGACCGATCTGACTCTCTTTCCAGAATATCCAAATCTTGTCAAAATTCCGCTGGTTGAAGAGGAAAAAACAGTCTTCTATATTAGTTATGCCTATCCAAATGAAGGGGAACCCCAAGCGCTTCTTAGCTCCTTTATTGAACGGTTAGAGAAGTGTGAAAAATAAGGAAGCTGGTGTCAAACAGACAAGTAGAGGGTAACTTGAATAAAATGAGGCTTGTAGAGAAAGGAAATTCATGATTTCGCTTTGTCTCCCAGCCTTTTTTGGTGTTTTTTGGTATAATTAAACTTGATCATATTCTGCAGAAAGGAGTTCCTATGTCCAACTATTTATCCGTATCAAGTTTGACCAAATATTTGAAATTAAAATTTGATAAGGATCCCTATTTGGAAAGGGTTTATCTGACAGGGCAAGTCTCCAATTTCCGAAAACGTCCCAACCACCAGTATTTTTCATTAAAGGATGAAAAAGCGGTCATTCAGGCAACGGTCTGGGCTGGGGTTTATCGAAGCTTTGGTTTTGAGCTAGAAGAAGGCATGAAGATCAACGTCATCGGTCGCATTCAGCTCTATGAGCCAAGTGGGAGTTATTCCATTGTCATTGAAAAGGCTGAGCCAGATGGGGTAGGGGCCTTGGCCATCCAATTTGAGCAACTCAAGAAAAAGTTGACCGAAGAAGGGCTCTTTCAGGATCGGTGGAAGCAAGCTCTGCCACAATTTCCAAGAAAGATCGGGGTCATCACCAGTCAAAGTGGGGCCGTGATTCGCGATATTATCACAACGGTGAGCCGACGCTTCCCTGGTGTAGAGATTGTGCTCTACCCGACCAAGGTTCAGGGTGAAGGCGCATCTAGTGAGGTGGTTGCTAATATTCAAAGAGCCAACCAACGGGATGATTTGGATGTCTTGATTATCGGTCGTGGGGGTGGTTCGATTGAAGACCTCTGGGCCTTTAATGAAGAAGCAGTGGTGCGAGCCATTTTTGAATCGCGGATTCCGATTATCTCCAGTGTTGGACATGAGACAGATACGACTCTAGCCGATTTTGTAGCAGACCGACGAGCTGCTACTCCGACAGCCGCTGCTGAATTGGCCACTCCAGTAACCAAATTGGATCTCTTGTCTCATATACAAAAGCAGGAGAACCGCATGGCAACAGCTATGTCCAATCGCTTGGCCTATAATCGTGAACGCTTGGCCAAATTAAGTCAATCGGTTATTTTTAGACAGCCTGAAAGACTCTATGATGGCTACCTGCAAAAGATTGACCAGTTGCAATTGCGATTGAAACAAGGGATGCGCGATGCGTATGGAGAAGGGGCCAATCAGCTACAAGGTCTGCGTCATTGCCTAGAAGCCATGTCTCCTTTGCATCGTATTGAGCGCTACCAAGATCGCCTGCTCCAAGATAAGAGAATCTTAACCAACCGAATGGAACAAGTCCTAAAAGAGCAAAAGATCAAAGTGCAAGGCTTATCAGAAGCCCTCTTGATGCTCGATACCAGTCGGATTATTGCGCGTGGCTATGCCATGGTCAAGGAAGGAGATCAGGTCCTAGATTCCGTTGCGAAAGTAACAGAAGGGGATCCGCTATCCCTCATCATGAGAGATGGCCAGTTAGAAGTAGAGGTAAAACATGTCGAAAGAAAAGAAATTTGAAGAAAATTTAGCAGATTTGGAAGCCATTGTCCAAAAATTGGAGAGTGGTGATGTGGCTTTAGAAGAAGCCATCACAGAATTCCAAAAAGGAATGAAGTTGTCAAAAGAATTGCAAGATACCTTGGATCAAGCAGAGAAAACCTTGGTCAAGGTCATGCAAGCAGATGGTACTGAAGCGGATCTAGCATGAGACAAGAAGAAAAACGAAATAGAGTAGAGCAAGCAGTTCGCTCTTTTTATGAGGAGAAAGCCGTTGCCCCCCATTTAGTGGACTCGGTCCTGTATTCGATCCAGGCAGGTGGAAAACGCCTGCGCCCCTTGCTCCTTCTAGAATTGTTAGAGGCTTTTGGGCAGGAATTGACGGAGGCTCACTTTCAAGTGGCAGGGGCTTTAGAGATGATCCATACAGGAAGCCTTATTCACGATGATCTGCCTGCCATGGACAATGACGATTACCGTCGGGGACAACTGACCAATCATAAGAAATTTGGAGAAGACCTGGCGATTTTAGCAGGGGATGCGCTTTTTCTTGATCCCTTTGGGATGATTGCTGCGAGTGCCCTTCCTGATGCGGTCAAGGTCTCCTTGATCCTCGAATTGTCGGATGCTTCCGGTAGTCGTGGAATGGTAGCTGGCCAAGTCCTTGATATGGAAGGGGAGCACAAACAGCTCACACTAGCAGAGTTGAAGACCATCCATGCCAATAAGACAGGACGCCTCCTTGCCTATCCTTTCATCGCAGCAGGTTTGATTTTAGAGTTGCAAGCAGACATTGCTCAGCTCTTAGAAAAAATCGGGAAAAAATTAGGCCTGGCTTTTCAAGTGCGGGATGATATTTTGGATTTGGTCGCTGATTTTGAAGCTTTGGGTAAGACTCCTCAAAAGGACTTAGTAGCTGAAAAATCGACCTATCCAGCCCTGTTGGGATTGGAAGAATCAAAAGCTTTGCTGACAAGCGAATTAGACGCTTGCGAGGACTTGTTGGATCAGATTACAAGTGCTTGTGACTTTGATCCGCGAGCGATCAAGAAATTAATAGAAGGATTACGAATAGATGGCTAAGGAAAGAGTGGATGTATTAGCCTATAAACAAGGCCTATTTGATACCCGCGAACAAGCCAAAAGAGGGGTGATGGCAGGTCTTGTCGTTGCCGTCATCAATGGTGAGCGCTTCGATAAACCGGGTGAAAAAATTGATGAAGCAACCGAGTTGAAATTAAAGGGTGAAAAGCTCAAATATGTCAGCCGGGGCGGTCTTAAATTAGAAAAAGCACTGAACAAATTTGGTTTGTCTGTAGAGGGTAAAATTACGATTGATATTGGAGCTTCTACAGGTGGCTTTACAGATGTCATGCTGCAAAACGGAGCCAGCCAGGTCTTTTCGGTGGATGTCGGGACCAATCAGTTGGCCTGGAAATTGCGCAATGATCCTCGGGTGGTCTCGATGGAGCAGTTCAATTTCCGATATGCCGAGCCAGGTGATTTTGAAGCGACACCGAGCTTTGCGAGCATCGATGTCAGCTTTATTTCCTTGGACTTGATTCTGCCAGCCCTTCACCGGATTTTGGCAGATAATGGACAAGTCGTGGCCTTGGTGAAACCTCAGTTTGAGGCAGGACGCGAACAGATCGGGAAAAATGGGATCATTAAGGATCCTAAGATTCATTTAGCCGTTCTTGAAAAGGTCGCTACTTTTGCAGGGACACATGGCTTTGCGGTAATGGGAGTGGATTATTCCCCTATCCAAGGAGGCCATGGCAACATCGAATTTTTGATGTATCTAGAAAAAAAAGAAGAGAAAACAAAGCCTAGTACAGAGCAGCTGGAGGCTGTTGTGGAGCTGGCACACAAGGAATTTAAACATGAAGAGTAAGAATATCAGATTAGAAAAAATTCGTCGCTTTATACGTGATCATGAGGTGGGGACCCAAGAAGAGATCGTCGAACATTTGAAAGAAGAAGGCATCTCAGCAACCCAAGCGACAGTATCACGGGATATCAAAGAATTGGGCATCGTAAAACGCCCTCTGAAAGACATGACCTATGTCTATGAATTGCCACGTAAGCACCACCAAGGAATTGGGATGATTGAAAGCAATATCTTGTCTCATCGTCGCATGGGAGAATATGTCAATTTCACCATGGTTCCAGGGACAGCGCCTTTGGTCAAACGTCGTTTGCGGGAGATTTATAAAGATCATATCTTTAGTATTGTTGCAGATGATGATACGATTTTACTGATTGCTTATTCCGCA
This sequence comes from Streptococcus sp. 27098_8_12, assembly GCF_041432115.1. NCBI lineage: Bacteria > Bacillati > Bacillota > Bacilli > Lactobacillales > Streptococcaceae > Streptococcus > Streptococcus sp. 27098_8_12. The sequence continues at coordinate 102,110 of NZ_JAPVZA010000005.1, read as the reverse complement.
CCAGAAGCAGAGAACATCCTCAAATCAATCTTTGGGTGGTAAGAGCCTATGCTATTAGAAATTTCGATTAAGAACTTTGCCATTATCGAAGAGATTTCCTTAAATTTTGAAAAGGGAATGACGGTACTGACAGGGGAAACAGGTGCAGGGAAATCCATCATTATCGATGCTATGAACATGATGCTGGGAAGCCGTGCAACGACGGATGTCATTCGACACGGAGCCCCAAAAGCGGAAATCGAAGGTCTCTTTGCTGTTGAGAGCAATCGCCACTTGACAGCGCTCTTTGAAGAACAAGGATTAGAGTGGACGGATGAATTGATCATCCGCCGAGAGATCCTGCAAAATGGACGAAGTGTCAGCCGGATCAATGGCCAAATGGTGAATTTATCGGTCTTAAAAGCAGTCGGTCAACATTTGGTGGACATCCATGGCCAGCATGATCAGGAAGAACTCATGCGCCCCCAATTGCATATCACTATGCTAGATGAATTTGGGGATGCCGCCTTTTTCCAAACCAAGGACGCTTATCGTCAGACCTTTGAAGACTACAAACGCCTGCGTAAACAAGTGGTGGAACTCCAGCGCAACCAGCAGGAAAACAAGGCCCGTATTGAGATGTTGGAGTTTCAGATTGCAGAGATTGAGGCAGCTGCCTTGGAAGTGGATGAGGACGTGCGTCTGGAGCAAGAACGCCAACGCCTGCTCAATCACAAGATGATCGCAGATACCCTAACCAATGCCTATACCATGCTGGATGCAGAAGAGTTTTCGAGCCTCTCCAATGTTCGCTCAGCCATGAATGATCTGGAAAGCATCGAAGAATACGATCCCAGCTACAAAGAGCTCTCAGGCCAGCTGGCGGAAACCTTCTATGCCCTTGAGGACATTACCAAACGCTTAGAAGATGTGGTCGATGGTCTGGAGTTTGATGGCAATCGCCTCATGCAGGTGGAGTCGCGTTTGGATTTGATTCATTCCATCACGCGAAAGTATGGTGGCCAAGTCAAGGATGTCTTGGAATACCTGGCGCAAATTACTAAAGAATATAGTCTCCTCACCGGAAGTGACCTCTCATCTGAGGAATTAGAAAAAGAACTCAAACGTTTGGAAAAGAGTTTGGTATCCTTGGCTCAAGATTTGAGTGATCAGCGGCATGCCTTGGCCCAAGCTTTAGAAAATGAAATCCAGCAAGAATTAGCGGACCTCTACATGGACAAAGCGCGCTTCCAAGTGCGCTTTAGCAAAGCTAAGTTTAATCGTGAAGGAAATGAAGCTGTTGAATTTTACATTTCGACCAACCCAGGTGAGGACTTTAAACCGCTGGTCAAGGTAGCATCCGGCGGAGAATTGTCACGCTTGATGTTGGCCATTAAGTCTGCTTTTTCTCGAAAAGAAGGAAAAACCAGTATCGTCTTTGATGAGGTGGACACAGGAGTTTCTGGGCGCGTGGCTCAAGCGATCGCAGCGAAAATTCATAAGATTGGTCAAAATGGCCAAGTGCTTGCTATTTCGCACCTACCTCAAGTCATCGCAGCAGCGGATTATCAATTCTATATTGAAAAGATCAGTGATGCACACTCTACCGTATCAACTGTGCGCTTGCTCAATAGAGAAGAACGAATCGAAGAAATTGCCAAGATGCTGGCAGGAGAGGATCTAACGGAAGCTGCCCGTCAACAGGCAGAGCAACTTCTCAAGCGTTAAGAGAGAAAGAAGGTTTATAACCATGTCAACATACTTTGTAGTCGGAGATATTCACGGGAAAGCACAAATGCTAGAAGAGCTCATGACAGAGTGGGATGGAAAAGCTCAATTGGTCTTTTTAGGGGATTTGATAGATCGAGGCGAAAACAGCAAACGATCGATTAAGATTGTAAAAGACTACGTAGACCATCATGGAGCTGTTTGCCTTTCCGGGAACCACGAGTACATGTTTTTAGCTTGGTTGGACAATCCAGAAGAGCGTTATGACCACTACCGAAGAAATGGTGGCGATACGACCATTAATTCTCTATTGGGACGCCCGCTCGATGCTCCTGTAGATGGGGTTGCAGATGCGCAAGCAGTAGAGAGCGCTGTTCCTGAATTGGTGGCCTTCATCCGCAGTTTGCCCTTTGACTATGAGACAGAGAGCTATTACTTTGTTCATGCCGGTGTGGATTTAACCCTTGAAAATTGGCGGGAAACCAGTGATTACCAAAAGGTCTGGATCCGAAAACCATTCCATGAAGCGGAGAATCAGACAGGCAAATGGATCGTCTTTGGTCATACACCGGTCTATGGACTGCTCAATGAGCCAGTCGGTACCGAAAATCTTTGGATTTCAGATCAAAAAATGGGTGTCGATGGGGGCGCTGTTTATGGAGGGGTTCTTCATGGGTTGCTCTTGGATGATCAAGGAATTGTCCAAGACCATGTCCTTCACAATACAGGTTTTTCTGCTGCAGATGATTAAGGGAGCCGAACTAGTTATCTTTCACTGCAAAACCCCGTGTTTTTTGATATAATAAAAGCAGAACATTCTAGGAAGAGTATAGGAATATATGGCAAATATTAAAATAGTTACAGACTCATCTATTACAATTGAGCCTGAAGTGGTTGAAGAATATGGCATCACCATTGTGCCACTTTCTGTTATGGTGGATGGAGTCCTTTATTCCGACAGTGAGTTGGGCGAAGGGGACTTCTTGCGCTTAATGCAGTCTAGCAAAAATCTTCCAAAGACCAGCCAACCACCCGTTGGAGTCTTTGCGGAGGTGTATGAAAAGTTAGCAGCAGACGGAGCTCATATCGTTTCAATTCATATGTCTCATGCCTTGTCAGGAACCGTAGAGGCGGCTCGCCAAGGGGCAACCTTATCAGGGGCAGATGTGACCGTGATTGATAGTGGCTTTACAGACCAAGCCATGAAGTTCCAAGTGGTTGAGGCAGCTAAGTTGGCTAAAGAAGGAGCAGATCTAGACACCGTTTTAGCTCGTATTGAAGAAGTCAAAGAAAAGACAGAGTTGTATATCGGCGTATCTACCTTGGAAAATCTAGTAAAAGGTGGTCGGATTGGCCGTGTTACCGGACTTTTGAGCTCGCTTCTTAACATCCGTGTGGTGATGCAAATGAAGGACCATCAGTTGGAACCAATCGTCAAAGGACGTGGAAACAAGACCTTTAAGAAATGGTTGGATGAATTGGTAGAGAAACTTTCCCATAGTAAGGTGGCTGAGATCGGGATTTCTTACGCAGGGACACCAGAGTGGGCCAATGAAATGAAGGCTCAGTTGCAATCGCTCGTTGAAAAAGCAATCCCAGTTCTCGAAACTGGATCGATTATTCAAACCCATACAGGTGAGAATGCATTTGCAGTTTTGGTGCGCTACGAATAAGCTGAATAAATGTTTGAAAAAACAGGTTTAGTACTTGACCTAAAGGCTTTTTTTAGATATTATAGTACTGTTAAGGCGTAAAGCCTAAAAAAATTTGGAGGATTTGTTAAATGGCTAACAAACAAGATTTGATCGCAAAAGTGGCAGAAGCTACAGAATTGACTAAAAAAGATTCAGCAGCAGCTGTTGATGCTGTATTCGCAGCAGTTTCAGAATACCTTTCAAAAGGTGAAAAAGTTCAATTGATCGGTTTTGGTAACTTTGAAGTTCGTGAACGTGCAGCTCGTAAAGGTCGCAACCCACAAACTGGTAAAGAAATCAAAATCGCAGCTTCTAAAGTTCCAGCATTCAAAGCTGGTAAAGCTCTTAAAGAAGCAGTTAAATAATTGCATTTTGAAAAGCCATCCTAGATTTCTAGGATGGTTTTTTTGTTGGACAGCTCTATAGGATAAGGGTATAATAGGAAAAAAGAAAGAGAGAGAAGAGACCATGCGATTCATTTTAGGACTCTTTGCCTTGTTGTTTATCCGACCTATTTTGTATCTACTGAAAGGGCTGTGGTTCGTACTGGAGTTCTGTTTTATGATCCTCGTGGTCAAAATGATCCTAGGAACCGTGCGCTGGATGACCAGTTGGATCGGCTGAGAGTAGATTAGACTCGCTCTTCCATTTTCAGGCTCGTGAAAAAAATGTCCCCCGGACATTTTTTTTAATTAAAAGCATTCTAAATAGTGATTTATTTTGAAACATGATATAATAAGGGTAACGAATCGATTAAATCATATTGGAAAGGGGGAATCATAGTGAACGCATTGCATCGTCATGAAGAAGAGCGCGTGGAAGAAGTCTTGCAAAATTTGCGTGCCAAGGGTATTCGGATTACTGATACCCGTAGAGCAGTTCTTTCCTATTTAGTGGCGAGTCATGAACATCCAAGCGCTGAGAAGATCTATCGTGATTTATTGCCTCAGTTTCCAAGCATGAGTCTAGCAACTGTCTACAACAATATCAAGGTTTTAATTGATGAGGGGGTTGTCTCTGAGATCAAGGTTCGCAATGATACCACGACCTATTTTGATTTCATGGGGCATGACCATTTGAATGTGGTGTGTGAAAAATGTGGCCGTATCGCAGATGTGGACATTGAAGTCCCAGATCTTCGCGAAGAAGCAGCCAGTCAAAGTGGCTACCAGATCACCAAGACCCAGATGACGGTCTATGGCATTTGTCCCGACTGTCAGAAAAATTAATGTGAGAGAAAGCAGAGCCGTCAGGCTCTTTTTTGTGAGAAATTGCACTTTTCTATGGTCGCCACTAGATTTTTTACTGAAAATCTAGTAGAATAAAATAGATAAACGGGGGAAACCTCGGAGAATAAAAAGGAGATCCATCTAATGGTAAAATTGGTTTTTGCTCGCCACGGTGAGTCTGAATGGAACAAAGCTAACCTTTTCACTGGTTGGGCTGATGTTGATTTGTCTGAAAAAGGTACACAACAAGCGATCGACGCTGGTAAATTGATCAAAGAAGCTGGTATCGAATTTGACCAAGCATACACTTCAGTATTGAAACGTGCGATCAAAACAACAAACCTTGCGCTTGAAGCTTCTGACCAATTGTGGGTCCCAGTTGAAAAATCATGGCGCTTGAACGAACGTCACTACGGTGGTTTGACTGGTAAAAACAAAGCAGAAGCTGCTGAACAATTTGGTGATGAACAAGTTCACATCTGGCGTCGTTCATACGATGTATTGCCTCCTGCAATGGACCGTGATGATGAACACTCAGCACACACTGACCGTCGTTATGCTTCACTTGACGATTCAGTGATTCCAGATGCTGAAAACTTGAAAGTTACTTTGGAACGTGCTCTTCCATTCTGGGAAGATAAAATCGCTCCAGCTCTTAAAGACGGTAAAAACGTATTCGTAGGAGCACACGGTAACTCAATCCGTGCTCTTGTAAAACATATCAAACAATTGTCAGACGACGAAATCATGGATGTGGAAATCCCTAACTTCCCACCATTGGTATTCGAATTTGACGAAAAATTGAACGTTGTAAAAGAATACTATCTTGGAAAGTAAGATAGCGTGATTCGTTATCAATCATAGAAAGCTGACTTCGGTCAGCTTTTTTGCTTGTCTTTCCAAGCTCCTAGCTGGTTTTGGGTTTTCAGGGTCTCCTAAAAATGTTATAATAGAGTGTTACTAAATTGGGTTCCATTAGCCCTGAAAGGAAAAGAAACATGACAAAATCATTCTACATCACAACCCCTATCTATTACCCATCTGGTAAATTGCATATTGGTTCAGCATACACAACGATCGCCTGTGACGTCTTGGCGCGTTACAAACGTATGATGAACTACGATGTGTTCTACCTGACTGGTCTTGATGAGCACGGTCAAAAGATCCAGCAGAAAGCAGAAGAAGCTGGGATCACGCCGCAAGCTTATGTAGATGGGATGGCCGTTGGAGTGAAAGAACTCTGGCAATTACTCGATATCTCATATGATAAATTCATCCGTACGACAGACGACTACCATGAAAAAGTGGTGGCCCAGGTCTTTGAACGCTTGCTGGCACAAGATGACATCTACTTGGGTGAGTACTCTGGCTGGTATTCAGTCTCTGATGAGGAGTTCTTTACAGAAAGCCAATTGGCTGAGGTTTACCGTGATGAGAATGGCAAGGTCATCGGTGGGGTAGCCCCATCAGGCCACGAAGTAGAATGGGTTTCTGAAGAATCTTATTTCCTTCGTCTCAGCAAATACCAAGACCGCTTGGTTGAATTTTTCAAATCCCAACCAGATTTCATCACGCCAGATGGTCGTCTCAATGAAATGTTGAAAAACTTCATCGAGCCAGGCTTGGAAGATTTGGCAGTATCTCGGACTACCTTTACTTGGGGAGTCCCAGTTCCATCTAATCCAAAACACGTGGTCTATGTATGGATTGATGCCCTTCTCAACTATGTGACGGCTCTTGGTTACGGTCAAGAAGATCATGAAAACTTTGATAAATTCTGGAACGGAACCGTCTTCCACATGGTTGGAAAAGACATCCTTCGTTTCCACTCGATCTACTGGCCAATCCTTCTAATGATGTTGGATATCAAATTGCCAGAACGCTTGATTGCCCATGGTTGGTTTGTCATGAAAGACGGCAAGATGTCGAAGTCTAAAGGGAATGTCATCTATCCAGAAATGTTGGTGGAACGCTTCGGCTTGGATCCACTCCGTTACTACCTCATGCGTAGCCTTCCAGTTGGTTCTGATGGGACCTTCACACCAGAAGACTACGTGGCTCGTATCAACTATGAATTGGCCAATGACCTTGGAAACCTCCTTAACCGGACGGTAGCCATGATTAACAAATACTTTGGTGGTCAAGTTCCAGCTTATGTGGAAAATGTCACTGCATTTGATGCAGATTTGGCTAAGGTAGTTGAAGAAAACATCGCAGAATACCACAAGCAAATGAACGCGGTTGATTACCCACGCGCTTTGGAAGCCGTATGGAACATCATCTCTCGGACCAATAAGTACATCGATGAGACTGCTCCTTGGGTCCTCGCTAAAGAAGATGGGGACAAGGAACAATTGGCAGCGGTCATGGCTCACTTAGCGGCTAGCCTTCGTGTTGTGGCTCACTTGATCCAACCATTCATGATGAACACCTCAAATGCCATCATGGAACAACTTGGCTTGGGCTTGGACTTCGATCTTGAAAACTTGACCCTAGCAGGTTTCCCTGAAAATGTCACAGTGGTTGCCAAAGGAACTCCAATCTTCCCACGTCTCGACATGGAAGAAGAAATTGCCTACATCCAATCTCAAATGACTGCTGGAAAACCAAAAGAAAAAGAATGGATTCCAGAAGAAGTGGAACTCAAGTCTGAAAAAGACGAGATCAAATTTGAAGACTTTGACAAGGTTGAAATCCGTGTAGCAGAAGTCAAAGAAGTGGAACGCGTCGAAGGATCAGACAAACTGCTTCGCTTCCGCCTAGACGCAGGAGATGGCGAAGACCGTCAAATCCTCTCTGGTATCGCGAAATTCTATCCAAATGAACAAGAATTGGTCGGTAAAAAACTTCAAATCGTGGCCAACCTTAAACCACGTAAGATGATGAAGAAATATGTCAGCCAAGGCATGATTCTTTCCGCAGAACACGGAGATCAATTAACAGTCTTAACAGTTGATCCATCTGTTCCAAATGGAAGCATCATCGGCTAAACGATAGAAAAAGAAAAAATCATCTAAAAAACTTTCCTTAGGTGAGTACGGACGTCAGCGAACTTCGAAGAAGTTCCATGACTTAGTTTTGGACCCTAGGTTCCAAAACTCCCGAGTGCTAGAAACACAATTGTTTCTAGCACTTTTCTCACGGCGGAAAGTTTCAGTAGATGATTGAATAATTCTAACGAATAAATTTTTTGATTTTTATAAAATTAATTTGATTTGTAAGGAAGAACAAATTGTATACGCTCTCAAGCACTCCCGCGGGAGTGCTTTTCTTGTATTGATATAGTTCCCATCATTGAGTTTTACAAGGATGGTATTTGAGTCCTATTAGTAATGGATATTAATGGAGACTTCCGCAGTGAGAAAAGAGTCTGAAACGGTATCATTTCAGACTTTCGGGAGATTTGAGACAGTAGGCTCAAATCTTAGGTATGGAATCCCAAAGGGATTCGCTACCGTCCGTCCTCACCCAAGGAAGGTCTCAAATTATATTTTCCTATTCATCCGGCCGGTATTCTAGGATATCTCCTGGCTGGCAGTCGAGTTCTTTGCAGATGGCTTCAAGGGTGGTGAAGCGGATGGCTTTGGCCTTGCCGGTCTTGAGAATGGAGAGGTTGGCTGTCGTGATGCCGATTTTATCGGCTAGCTCATTGGATTTCATTTTCCGCTTGGCCAGCATGACATCTAGATTGACGATAATCATGGCACCCTCCTTAAATGGTTAGCTCATTTTCTTCGGCAATCTCAATCCCTCTCTCTAAAATCTTGCCAGAGACCCAGACGATTGGAACGGCAAGGAGAAGCCCTGTGTTAAAGGTAAATTGGAAAGTGAAGGGAAGGAGATAAGCATTGCCACTGGTCTCAAGTGTGCCAGACATAAAGGACAAGACCAAGAGAATCTTCCAAGCTCGGTTGCAAAGATCAATGTTGGAGTGAGAAAAGATCTTTTCTTGGTAGAGATTTTGGAGGAAGCTGCGAATGGTGATGAGAAGGTAAATATAGATAGCGCTTGAGGCTAGTGGGAAGAGCAACTGCCAGAGAGGTTGCAGATGTTTGGGGAAGAGCTGGATGCCATTCACATCAAAGGACAAGCGTCCAGTTTGAATGAGATCTTTAAACACTCCCATCCGTGAAAGCAGGTGGACGACCAGTGCAGCCACAGTCATAAAGCCACAGAAGTAAATGAAAGCCGTCAAGACTTCAATGACATTTTTTAAGGTTTTTGAGTTTTTCATCGCAAGCCTCCTTGAAGTTTATTTATTTTTCACTTATAGTATACTCCTTATAAAAAATTAGTCAATAAAAAAGTATCGAAAAACGATAAAAAAATAACGATAAACAAAATATTGTTTTTGAAAAACAGGTATTCTCTGCTCAAACTAGTCGGTTTAAGCCGGGGAAACCACTACATAGAGGGGAATTTTACTATACTTTCGATTTAGGGTATACTAGTGTAAAGATCTTATTCCATGGAGGTAGTAAAATGAATCTTAAGTGGAAGAAAAAATACCTGGGGCCGATTTTGGGGCTTGTCGGAGCAGTTGTTCTGATCGGTGGAGTCTATCTCTACTCTAGTTCCAACATCCAACCAGACCATCAAAAGGAATTTAACCAGACTAGCAAGAAGGTCACCAAGCCAAAGGAAAAAGCTATTGACCTGAGTGGTGACTATGTCTCTAATGAACGGGATGAAGCCAAAATCGAGAAAAAAGGCAAGGCCTGGAAGATCGATTACCAAACAGCTGACGGCAAGGTATCCGCTGAATTTAGCACGGATTGGAAGGTCGAAGGGTCTAATAAAGTTTCGACAGGCAAGATGAAAAAGTCCGATGGCAATACAGACTTTACAGTCACTGTTCGTGTCTTTAAATACAAGACAGATAAGAAGCCTTTGATCACGGTCACCATGTCTGACAAAAATCCCGACCACGAGATGGTCTTTGCAAATCGGGAGGATTTTTTCAAATCGACAGATCCAAATGATGTCGTCCTTGATGGCAATCTCTCACCGTTTGAAGGTGCTTATTCCAATGATACCTATGAAAAGGAAATCGCAGATTCCGGTTTTAAACTTTATGGCTATACTCCAGAAGAATACTACCAAAACAAGACCAATGCCTTTCCAAGTATTGTAAATGGGGAGACTGGCTGGACTTTCTGGAGTGGAGGCACTCGGGCAAGTTACTTGTTCAATAAAGAAAAAGAGCCCAAGAAGCGAAAAGGCTATTATGAAGTTTATTTCACAGGGGCAAATGCGACTGCGATCCAAGGGCAGGAGCAAACCTTGTACTTGATCCCAGCGGGTGTGACAGGTCCTGACGGAGTAGCTTCCCAAGAACGTCGGATTCTCTTTGGTGACGTGGCCTACAGTGATTACCATCTAGAGTGGTGGAAAGCTTACCCACAACCGAAAAAAGAGAAAGACTTGGATATTGCGGCTATTAACGGAGGAGACTTCTCAAGCTTAGCTGGAACCTGGCGCAATGGCAAGGGAGCTGAGATCGTCATCCAAGCAGATGGAAAAGTCAAGGGCCAAGGTAGCCTCAAGGCTGTTGCGGACTCGGATAAGAAGAGCAAGATCCCTTATGTTGAGATGAAGATGGGTGAGACTGGTGCTGCAATTGGACTTCTGAAAATCGGTTTCCAAAATCCAGATGGAGACCAGTCTGATACCAGCAAGCCACGTCTAGTGGTCACTCAATCTGCAGGCAACTATCCGGCTGATCAATATTTCTACCGTCAATAAAAAGTTTGAGACAGGTTTGTCTCAAACTTTTTTACTGTCTAAAAGGCAGCTATCTATTTGCAGAATGCTAGTCTCTAACATTAAAAGGAAAAAAATGTAAAAAAAGCTTGACAAAGCAAATGATTCGCAGTATTATTAACTAGTTAATTAACTGATTAATAAATTAGTTAACGAAAGTGAAAAAGAGGTGAAGGATGAATAGGAGAAGAATGAAGGTTCTGGGACTTTTGTTTCTCGGTTTCTTTCTGCTGACAGCTTGTGCTAGTCAAGGAAATGCAAAGCCCCCTTCTAAAAAAGGTCTTAAAATTGTCACGAGTTTTTATCCCATCTATGCCCTGGTCAAGGAAATCTCTGGCGATCAAAATGATATCTGGATGGTTCAGTCAGGTGCAGGGATCCATGATTATGAACCCTCAACCAAGGAAGTGGCCCAGATCTATGATGCGGATGTATTTGTCTATCATTCTCAGACCCTGGAATCTTGGGCCGGTCGCTTAGATCCCAATCTTCAAGGTTCCAAGTTGCGAGTGATCGAAGGCAGCCAAGGAATGACCCTTGATAAGGTGGCTGGATTAGAGGATGTCGATGCTGGTCAGGGAAAAGAATCCAAGCACTTGTATGATCCGCATACTTGGTTGGATCCTGTAAAAATTGCAGAGGAAGGAAAGGTTATCGCCCAGCGTTTGGGAGAGATCGATCCAAAGAACAAGGAGCTCTATCAGGCCAATGCTCAAAAGCTTGAAAAGCGCTGTGAGGACCTAGTAGCCCACTACCAGCCTCTCTTTGACAAGGCCAAGCAAAAGACTTTTGTGACCCAGCATACGGCCTTTTCTTATCTGGCCAAACGCTTTGGTCTCAAGCAGTTAGGGATTGCAGGGATATCCCCAGAGCAAGAACCGACCGCTCGGCAATTGGCCGAGATCCAGCAGTTTGTCAAAGACTACAAGGTGAAAACGATCTTTGTGGAAAAGCACACGTCGTCAAAGGTGGCAGATAGTATCGCCAAGGCAACAGGGGCGCGTGTTAAGGTTCTGGATCCACTGGAAGCTGATCCACAAAATGATAAGGATCTATTAGAAAATTTAGAAGAAAATATGGCGACTTTAGCCAAGGAATTAGAGGAGTAAATCAAGAATGAAGAAAAAGGGAACGATTGGAATTGTAGCGACTTTGGGGCTAGGACTCTGTGCCTATGCGCTCAGTCAGCAACCACAAGTCAAGGAAGAGAAAAAGAATCAGATTCAGTATTTGCAAGCGGACAAGAAATCGTCATCGTCTGCCTCCAGTAAAAAGGAAGACAGCATCGAAGCGGTCAATGCCAAGGAAAAGACCCAGGCAGAGCAGATTGTCATCAAGATTACAGATGAAGGCTTTGTCACTTCTCATGGGGATCATTTTCATTACTACAGCGGCAAGGTCCCATTTGATGCCATCTTTAGTGAAGAGTTGATTTTGCGGGATCCAACTTATCAGCTGCAAGAAGCAGATATCGTGAGCAAGGTCAAGGATGGCTATATCATCAAACGCGCTGGGAAATACTATCTCTACTTAAAGGATGCCCAACATACAGTTAATGTGCGCTCGATCGAAGAGATCGCCCAACAACAAAAGGGAGGCACCAAAGAAGAAGGAGAGACGGGATCGGTGCAAGCTAGCTCCTCGCACAAGGCAGGCAAGACCCGTGACTTCCGTCAACCGAGTCAAGCGCTGAAAGAAGGTAAGACTCTTGAGATGTTGACGGCTAAGAACCATACAGGTGGTGGCTACCGTACGGACGATGGTTATGTCTTTAGCCCTGGAGATGTTATTTCAGATACAGGGGACGGCTTTATTGTGCCCCATGGAGGCCATTTCCATTATATTCCAAAGAGTGCCTTATCTGCTGGAGAGTTAGCAGCAGCCCTCTCCGTCTTAGGTGGTCAAGCCGGCCATCAGGCTGGGAACTCACGCCTAGCTGGAGCAAGCACAGAGCAAGGTACTCCAGATCAAGTCTCTCCAAGCCTTGGGAAGCAAGCGAGCAACCAGCCGTCATCCAGTCCAACCAATACACAGACAACCCCAACGACGTCTAAACCAGCTACCTCTAAACCGAGTCCAACCCTGACCAACTTGATCGAAGAATTGCAGAAAACACCTCTGTCTTCTCGTCATGTGGAGTCTGATGGTTCTGTCTTTGATCCAAGTAAGATTACCAAGTGGACCGATCAAGGAATTGTCTACCCTCACGGGGATCATTTCCACTTTATCCCATACAGCTCTCTATCGCCTTTAGAGCGTGAGTTGGCGCGGCAATTCCAATTGCTTCGTGCTCAAGGAACTGGTAGTTCAACAGAAGGAAGTCCAAGCTTGCCTTCAAATCCAAGCACAAGACCAGTTGATCCTGATCATGAGCATGGAAATAGTCATGATCACGAAGAGGAGCACGATCACGGCTTCCACGCTGACAAGGTCATCAGCAAGGACGAGGAAGGCTATATGGTCGCTCATGGCAACCATGCCCATTATTTCTATAAAAAGGACCTCTCTCCTCAAGAGATTGCGGCAGCAGAGGCAACTCTAGCTGGTAAGAAGGAAGAGGACAAGGGTCAGCCCCTGACAGATGACGTTGCGACCTATTCTCGTGATGCCTCAGATGAGGAAAAGATCCAGTACATCAGTAAGACCTACGGTGTCCCTCGCGAGGCCATTAAGATTTCCAATGGTTTCTTTGTCTTTAACAATCCAGACCAAGAATATGATCCGACCCACATCCATCCTTATGCCGTTCGGAAGGAACATGTCCGCATCCCACTTGAAACTGGCAATCCTGAACTAGACTTTATCAATGAACTCTATGCAACAGCGCTTCGTTCAGGGATTTCTCCTTATAGCCTCCAGATTGAAAATGGTCAGTTTGTTATCCCGCATGGCGATCACAACCACTACATCAAGGTACGTTCAGCAGGACTAGCAGACTACTTAGCCCACCGTCTTCCAACAATCCAATCTCCTTACAAAAAAGGAGACTTGGACAAAAAAGCAGTAGAGGAAAAGGTCAACCAGCTCTTAGCAGAAAGCCGGACTCTCTATGCTTCTGATCCATTGCAACAAAGACGGATTGAGCTCATCTTGGGCCACTTCTTGGAAAATGTCAAGAGTTTCCCAAGTAACTCAACAGAGGGCTATCTGGCCAGTCTCAAACAGGTTGATGCGCAGTACATTCATGCGACTCAAGCGGTCAAGCCAAAAGAAGAGACAGCCTTGGACCGTCGTTACCAAGAATTGCTGGAACAAGTGCGCTTGCTAGACACAGAAGCCTTCCAATTGAAGAAGGAAGAGTTGGTCTCTCAACTGCAGGAAGCCTATGCTGCCAAGGACAGTAAGCGTCTAGAGCAGGAAGGGAAGCTATTAGAAGCTGTTCAGGAGATGCAAGATCGGACGGGTGTGACATCGGTCGATTACCTCAAGTATTTCTACCAAAGCTTGAGCGATGCGCGCTTGACACCAGAACTCCGCACTAAGGCAGCAGATCTAGCCTTGAAGCTCTACCGAGCTCAAGCCTTTGAAGAAGCTTGGGATTCCAAGTCTCACTTTATGGAGCTCTACCAAACTAAGCAAGCTATTGACCAGCTTTTCTCCCAAGATAAAGGCCAAACCTATCCTATTGAAAAAACAGTTTTGGATCAAAAAGGAAGTCAAACTCCATCCTACAACGTAGCGGTTTATGATTTCCTCAAAGGCTTGTATGGAGAGTTGGATAAGGCAACAGAAGCCCGTCAACAGAACAAGATTTTGACAGCCCTCTTAGAGCAAATCCAGTCGCTCTTGCCACAAGTCGAAGACCAAGGTAAACGAACGGCTTTTGAAACAGGCTTGGCTCAACTTGGAAAAGAATCTGATCCAGACAAGGCTATTTCAAGTGGGGAAGCACTTCTACGCGAAATCAGTGATACCATTGAAAAGCAAAAACAAAAGAAAACCGAAGAACCTCAAATTGGGGATGTCGCGCTTTATCAACAGCTCTATAACCAATTGATGGCCTTGCACCAACAATTGCAGGACAAGGGAGCTAGTGATGCTGTATTTGATCGCTTAGAAGCTCTCTTTGACCAATTGTCTAATCCAAAGAGTGATAAAGCAGCCTTACTACAGGCCATCCAAGCCTTCCAGGCAGAATTAGCTGCAGCCCCATCTGCAAGCGAAGCGGGCAAACCAGCTTCCACAGCTGAAACGCCTGTCGCTACAGAGACTCCAGCAGCAACAGAAGCAGCAGCTTCAGAAGGGAACAAGCCTGCCACAACTGAGACAGAAACAGAGCCTGCAAGCGCAGCTGTAACAGAAGCAAGCACGCCAGATGCTCCATCTCCTCAGAACCAATAGAAAATAGAAAAGAGAGTGGGACAGAAATCGGTAATTCGTTAGAATTCGATTTCGTCCTCCCACCTCCGCACAGTTGAGTAGGGCTGTAAAAGCTGATGAAATCAGCGTAGTAGAGCCCACTCAACCACTGCGTATTGCTCGACAATCCAAAGATAATTAAGAGGCTAGGACTTTTGTCCCAGCCTCATTTTGCGTTCTAGTGAATAGAAGAGGTCAGTAGTTGAGCTTCACTCCTTGTGCTCAAGAAGCAGTGGTGAGGAAGTCTCGACTGCTTTTTTTCGCTTGAAAAATGCAGCCATTTGAACCAGGATACGGGGAACCGTCTGCCATTTTTTCCAAGCTTGTACCCTGGTGTCGATGAGTTGTTTAGCGAGACGTTCCAGCATTTCTCGCTCGGTTGGATCCAAATCCTGGGCATTTTGGAGGATTTCCTTGGCTTTAGCTAGCTGCTTGAGATCGGTTAGATCATTGATGGAAGTGATGCCGGCATCTAGAAAAATGCCAAAAAAGGTATCAAAGAACTTCTTGCGCTCGTCTGCCGAGGTCTCACGAACCCATTGTTTCAAGGTGAGATCTGTCTGTTGGCTATCTGGGCTGGTTTCAGAAACGGTCACAAAGCTGTAGTCCTTAATTTCCCAAGTGAAGGCGTCGTGCTGGGCAAAACCACCCAAGGCGCGACTTTTGACAATGGTCGTCGGTTCTGGCACTTCCAACATCATGCCAACGATGGATCCTTGAGGGACAAATCGACGAATGTTTGGGGACGTGCGCTGGTAGCCTTCGGTTTCGATGATGGCCTTGTTGAGGCCAGGAGCATCGTAGCTGTAGATCGCGTCGACCCGCTCAAATAAGGAATCAGGTAGATACGAGCAGGCATAGGTCGCAAGGTTGCCCCCTTTGGAGTGACCGGCTACTAAGAAACGTCCTTTTGGAAATTCCTTCATGACATGTTGCAGGTAGCTGGCTGCGCGCCTCTGAGCTGGAACATGGTCCATATAGGTCATGTGGAAGTCTTCCTTCCAGCCGATCAAGGTATCATCCGTTCCTCTGAAAACGACCAAATACGCATCCAGACTAAGCCGATAGGTCATGGCCGCAAACTGTTTTTGTACATCGGGATCGTACTCATCGACATAGTTAAGGAGTTTGATGTTCTTAAAGCGCTTTGAAGTAGCTAATTCATCGACTAATTGGAGGTGCTGGTTACTCACGATGAAATCGGTTGTCCGGTCGATCAGTTCCATCGCATCAGACAGGCGCACTGGGATTCCTGTTGTATCTCCTTGAGGTACAATGTGTCCAAAGGGCAGATAGGTCAGCTCTGTCAAAGCGAGAACATCCAGCTCCTTGAAGGGACGGTCATATATGGAATCATAAGTCACTTCTTTTAGGTAATCAAAAATCGTCGACATCTGTGCCTCCCGTGTCTTATTTCTTTCAGTATAGCACAAAAATGGATGTAGAAAAAGCGCCTCCTATCAAGAAAGTAGAGGCCAGCTCTTCTTTCCCTCTGAAACAGCCTTTTTCTCTGCTGTTTAATCTGTTATAATAGGAAGAAGAAAAAAAGAAGGAAAGAAAGCCATGCATAAAATTCTCTTAGTAGAAGACGATGAAATTATCCGCCAACAAGTCAAACAATTATTGGAACAATGGGGCTATGAAGTGGTCGCAGTAGAGGACTTTATGGATGTCCTCGGGATCTTTGTCGAAAGTGACCCCCACTTGATCCTCATGGATATTGGCCTGCCTCTCTACAATGGTTACCACTGGTGCCAGGAGATTCGTAAGGTTTCAAAGGTTCCGATCATGTTTCTTTCTTCACGGGATCAAGCCATGGATATTGTCATGGCCATCAATATGGGGGGAGACGACTTTGTCACCAAGCCGTTTGATCAAAATGTCCTCCTTGCCAAGGTCCAAGGACTCTTGCGCCGCTCTTACGAATTTGGGACAGATCAAAATTTGCTGGAACACCGGGGAGCCATCCTCAATCTCAAGTCCACAGACTTGATGTACCAAGGAGAAGTCATTAAGCTGACCAAGAATGAATTTCAGATCCTGCGCGTCCTATTTGAACATGCGGGCAGTATCGTGGCGCGCGATGATATGATGAAGGAGCTCTGGAATAGCGACTTCTTTATTGATGACAATACCTTGTCTGTCAATGTGGCCCGCCTTCGCAAGAAACTAGAGGAGGCTGGCTTGTCAAACTTCATCGAAACCAAGAAAGGCATCGGTTACGGGTTGACCCATGAATAAATTTGGAACGATCTTCTGGCAATATGTGGTATCCCGCAGGCGCCTACTCTATCTATTGGTCATCTTTTTGATGGTCGATCTGGTCTTTGCCTATCTATTTCCAGAGACCGGGACGGTTTTCCTCTATGCGACCCTAGTGCTAGGCTTTTTTGCCCTCTGTGTCTTGATCTGGGATTTCGCCATGACATTTCAGGACTATCGCAAAGCCTCACTTTATGAGGAAGTTGAGGTTGCCTCACCACTAGAACACCTTCTTTATGAAAAATACAGGGAAGAACAGCAGGCGCGCTTGGAGGAAGGGAAGACAGCCCAGGCCAAGTTCAATGACCTGATGGATTACTATACCCTCTGGGTTCACCAGATTAAGACGCCCATTGCGGCCAGCCAGCTCTTGGTGCAAGATGTCGAGACGCCCATTGTCAAGCAGCAGATGGAGCAGGAGCTCTTTAAGATTGACTCCTATGCCAATTTGGTTTTGCAGTACCTGCGACTGGAGAGTTTTCATGATGATCTGGTCTTAAAGCGCGTGTCGGTAGCAGATTTGGTCAAAGAAGTAGTCCGCAAGTATGCCCTCTTTTTTATCCAAAAGAACTTGACAGTGGACCTACATGATTTGGAGCAGGAGGTCATCACCGATCGCAAGTGGCTCCTGGTCATCATCGAGCAGCTCTTGTCCAATAGCCTCAAGTACACCAGCACAGGTGGAATCGAAATCTATTTTAAAGACCAGACTCTCTATATAAAAGATAGCGGGATTGGGATCAAAAATAGCGATGTCCTCCGTGTCTTTGAGCGGGGCTTCTCCGGCTATAATGGCCACCTGACCCAGCAATCTTCAGGGCTGGGGCTCTATCTGTCTAAGAAAATCGCAGAGCAATTGGGCCACAGGATCACCCTCCATTCAGAGGTCGGCCAAGGCACGACTGTTGCCATTCGCTTTGAAGAGAAGAAGTTGGTCATGGATTAAGATTTCCCCATCTTACAAAAATGTAAGAAATAAAGGTCAAAATGAAAGGTTAGGTTATGGTAGCCGCCTTTTATTTTTTATACAATAGTCTCATCAAATGAAGGAGGTCAAGAAAATGAAACTCTTGAAATGGATGAAACAACTCAAAAAGACTGAGAAACCCTGTAACCAAACCGATCTGGAAAAGACGGAATTTGGTCTCCAAGTCCTGCAACAAACCCAAGAATTTTTCTTGATCTACTAGTAAAAGGAGAAAAGCATGTCATTACTAGATGTTCAACATATCAAAAAGATCTACAAAACCCGCTTTCAAGGAACGCAGGTTGAAGCCTTAAAGGATATTCACTTCACCGTGGAAAAGGGTGAGTACGTGGCTATTATGGGGGAATCAGGATCCGGGAAATCGACCCTCCTTAATATCCTGGCCATGCTGGACCAGCCGACCGAAGGGCGGGTCTACCTCAATGGCACCGATACC
The DNA here is from genome assembly GCF_041432115.1 of Streptococcus sp. 27098_8_12. Taxonomy (NCBI): domain Bacteria; kingdom Bacillati; phylum Bacillota; class Bacilli; order Lactobacillales; family Streptococcaceae; genus Streptococcus; species Streptococcus sp. 27098_8_12. The sequence goes on along the minus strand of NZ_JAPVZA010000005.1, from coordinate 83,672 downwards.
TCCACTATCAAGAACAAGGATGCTTCGAGCTTTCGTCGGGAAAAACTAGGATTTGTCTTTCAAGACTTTAACCTGCTCGATACTTTATCGGTCAAGGACAATATCCTCTTGCCACTAGTCCTCTCTCGCAGACCGGTCAAGGAAATGATGAGCAAGGTCGATAGCGTCAGTCGGGAGTTGGGCATCCACCAACTGCTTGAAAAATACCCTTACGAAATCTCTGGTGGGCAAAAACAACGGGTGGCTGTAGCACGGGCTATCATCACCTCACCTGAAATTCTCCTTGCTGATGAGCCAACAGGGGCACTGGATTCTAAGTCTTCGGCTGCTTTGCTAGATGTCTTTGAAGATATCAACAGCATGGGACAAACCATCCTCATGGTGACCCACTCAACCGCCGCAGCAGCGAGGGCCAAGCGCGTGCTCTTTATCAAGGATGGGATCCTTTACAACCAGATCTTCCGCGGGGAAAAGACAGAGCGTCAGATGTTCCAAGAAATCTCGGATACCCTAACGGTCATGGCAAGTGAGGTGGAGTAGATGTTTCGATTAACCACTAAATTAGCTTGCTCCAATCTGATCAAGAACCGCAAGCTCTATTATCCCTTTGCGATTGCGGTCATTCTCGCAGTGACCATCGCCTATCTCTTTGACTCCCTGACCTTTAATCCTCGCATTTCCGAGCTTCGAGGGGGCTCTTCTATAGTGTTCACCCTCAGCTTGGGATTCTTCGTGGTCAATGTCGCGGGGGCCATCATCGTGCTTTATGCCAATAGCTTCGTCATGAAAAACCGCTCCAAGGAGCTGGGCATCTACAGCATGCTGGGCCTTGAGAAACGCCATCTCATCAGCATGATTTTCAAGGAACTCTTGCTTTTTGGCTTTCTAACCATCTCAGCCGGAGTCTTGATCGGAGCTCTCTTTGACAAGCTGATCTTTGCCTTCCTCTTGAAACTCATGAAGATGAAGGTCCAGCTGGTATCTACCTTCCAACCTGGGATTGTCGTCCTGGTCTTTGTCACCTTTGGTCTCATCTTTGGCCTTTTGGTTCTTCTCAATGCTTGGCGCATTCTCCGTTTGAATGCCCTGCAGTTGACGCGTGAGAAGGCTAGTGGTGAAAAGAAAGCCCGCTTCTTGTGGCCCCAAACCATCCTGGGCTTAGCCTCTCTTGGTTTTGGCTACTACCTAGCTGTGTCTGTCAAAGACCCTATCATTGCGCTTGTGACCTTCTTTTTAGCCGTTATCTTGGTCATGATCGGGACCTACCTGCTCTTTAATGCGGGGATCACCGTCTTCTTGCATCTGCTTAAGAAAAAGAAGAACTATTATTACCAACCCAACAACATGATCTCGGTCTCTAACCTCATCTATCGCATGAAGAAAAATGCAGTGGGGCTTGCGACCATTGCCATCCTCTCGACCATGGTATTGGTAACCATTTCTGCTGCGACCAACATCTATATCGGTGGTGAAACGATCAAGAAGATCATGTCTCCTCATGATTTCTCTGTCCAAGGAAAAGGGGTAGACCTAGAGCAAATCAACCAGAAATTTGATGAATTTGCCTCTGAGCATCATCTTGAGATCAAAAATCGTGACCTGATGACCTATGCCAACTTTGGAGTTAAATCACAAAATGGCACGGCTTTCACCGTCTATCCAGCTGATGAGCGCAACGTCACTCCCAAAACCGTCTTTATGGTCTTTGATGTAGCTAGTTATGAACACATGACAGGCGAACAAGTCGATCTGACTGGCAACCAAGTCATCCTCTTTGCCCATAACAAGGCTCTTAAGGGGCAAAAGCAGTTCACTATCAATGGGCAAGACTTCCAAGTCAAGGAAGAAGTGAGCAAGGATTTTATCACGGATCATGTGCCAAATCAGTTCAATATGCTGACGGAGGATTTCAATTACTTGATCGTGCCAGACCTTTCAGCATTTGTCGCCCAGTTTCCAAATCTTGCCATTAATACCAATATCTACGGTGGCTTCAATGTCAATGTTGATGAAGACCAGCAGCTCAAGCTAGCAGCCAGCTATGACAAGATGATCGATGAATTGAGTAGCCAACAGGCCCAAGGAACATTTATCTATGGAGGCAACCGAGCCAATGATGTGGCAGAGTTGAATAGCCTCTTTGGCGGCATCTTCTTTATCGGTATTTTCTTGTCATTGATCTTTATGGTCGGAACCGTCATCGTTATCTACTACAAGCAAATCTCAGAAGGCTATGAAGACCGTGACCGCTTCGTCATCCTCCAAAAGGTAGGGCTTGATGAAGATGAGGTCAAACGGACCATCAACCGTCAAGTGCGGACTGTCTTCTTCCTCCCCCTCATCTTTGCCTTTGTCCACCTGGCCTTTGCCTACCATATGATCCGCCTCATTCTCAAAGTGCTCGGTGTCATCAATAGTGGCCAAGTCCTCATCGTGACCCTCAGTGTCTGTGCCGTCTTTCTCATCACCTATCTGATCGTCTTTTGGATCACCTCTCGGAGTTATCGTAAGATTGTGCAGATTTAGGAAAAGAAACTCAAATTAAATTAGAAACTTTCCTTAGGTGAGTACGGACGTCAGCGAACTTCGAAGAAGTTCCATGACTAATTATTGAGCCTAAGGTCTCAATAATTCCGAGTGCCTGAAACATAATTATTTCAGGCACTTTTCTCACAGCGGAAAGTTTCAATATACTCTAATAATAATCAGATATTATTTGGATATTTTTGCACAATAATCCAGCATAGGTTATTCAAAGAAAAGAATTGTCAATTTTTTTAGCTTGCTCATAGCGGGCTTTTTTGTACGAAAACCGACTGCGATTGTTTTTGTTTTTCAAAGGGATACACAAAAAAGACTGAACCCGTAGAGTTCAGTCTTTGTTCACTTTCTATTAAAGTGATGTAAGGAAAGTCAATCCCCCTAGGATGACACCTGCCGAATTCGGAATGATCAAAATCCAGTCTTTTTTAGGTTCCTTTGTCCAACCATAAATGACCCAGATCAAGCAAGAAATAGCAGCTGACAAGGGTTGGAAAGGTTGGGCCTTATTTCCCTGTAAATTAGCAATAATTTGTGGGATGTAGGCAATGAAAACGATAATCCCAATAAAGGCACCGATCGAGCCAACGATTTGGTTGATTTTTTGTTTATTCATAAAATTTTACCTCTGTGTATCAAAATAGCATAAGTAGGAAGAAAATGCAATTAATTTGCATGCTATGCAAGATGAAAATGATTACATTCGCACAAAATTAGACAATGTGTCAAAAAATGGCAACTAGAGAGAAGACTCTCTCGAAAAGAAATCCATCTTCCTGCAAAATCACAAGATTGTGACACTTTACAGTTCGGTAACATTTGAAAAAAAGACTTGAATTTGTAAAGGACAAAAGGTAGAATAGTGCATACTTTAAAAAAAGAAAAGGAAATGGTAGTTTCAAAATGAATGAAAAACAAATGAAAATTCTTGGTTGGGTTGCGACCTTTATGTCTGTTATGATGTATGTGTCTTACTTCCCACAAATCATGGATAACCTCGCAGGTCACAAAGGGAACTTTGTTCAACCCCTTGTCGCAGCCATCAACTGTAGCCTTTGGGTTTACTACGGACTCTTCAAAAAAGAACGCGATATTCCACTTGCTGCAGCCAATGCACCAGGGATCATCTTTGGTTTGATCACAGCCATCACAGCCTTGTAATCAATGAAAGAGAGAGTGGGACAGAAATTGGTAATTCGTTAGAATTCGATTTCGTCGTCCCACCTCCGCACAGTTGAGAAGGGCTGCAAAAGCTGATGCAATCAGCGTAGTAGAGCCCACTCAACCACTGCGTCTTGCTCGACAATCCAAAAACAATTGAGAGGCCAGGACTTTTGTCCCAGCCTCTTTTTGATGGAATGAAGCATTTCCATGGTATAATGGGAGGACTATTGATAGAGAGAATCAAAAGGAGACAAGAGTGGATCAAAAACATCACTGTCAAGTCCTATGGGCGAAAAATAAATACTTGGTGCTCAGTCGTTCCAGTAATATCTACAAGGAAATCCGGGAATACCTCAAGCAAGACCAGGTAGAGGTCAGCCACGTCGAGGACCTGATCCAGCAAGCGCTAGCCCTGCCGGAAAATCGTGGGCAGGTCTCCAATGCCTTTCAGCATATCTGGGGCTATTTCAAAAAGCAGGCGACTGCAGAGGAAAAGGCGGACTTTATGTTGCTACTTGAGAAATACCAGCATGGGCAAGCTAGCCAGGAGGATCTCATCAAGGGGATCCAAACGCTCCTTGAGCGCTATCCAAATCGCTACTTGCAAGACTCGACGCTACTAGGAGGTCAATAGATGAGACTGTGGCACCAAGATTTGATTCCCAAACTCCCTCGTCCCCAGCTCCTGGGCCAACACCGGGAATGCTGCGCCCTGAGAGGCAATGGCTGGGGCAAGAAGCACGCGACGGTCAACTATGTCTTTGACTACTCGCCCTATCGCCTCTATGCTTATCACCGCCTGATTATGGAGGAGATGACGGCTCGTGGCTACAAGGTGAGCCCAGAGTGGTGGGAGCCTACCTACCGAGGCAAGACCTGCCCTGCTTATACAGAGTTGGAAGAGGAAGCCTTGAGCACCCCTATCTATCCCGAGCATCAGGACACTTACCTCCAAGAATGCCTGGATAACCTGGCAGAAAAAGGGATTCATTTAGATTAATCATTGATTAAGTAAAAATGTAAGCTAAACCATTCGTAATCAATTATTACGAATGGTTTTTAGTATCTAAAATATGATAAAATAAAAAGGATAATACATTAATTAAGGAAAGTAAAAATGGCAAGTAAAGAAAATGCAGAGCGCAAGGAACTTCACCGTAAAATTTGGGCGATTGCGGACGATGTTCGTGGGGCTGTTGACGGTTGGGATTTTAAGCAGTATATCCTAGGAATCCTATTCTATCGCTTTATTTCTGAGCACATGGCTGACTATTTTGATCATGCTGAGCACGAGGCTGGAGATTTAGAATTTCGTTATGCTAACCTGAGTGATCAAGAAGCTGAGCGAGATTTCAAACCAGGGACAGTTGAGGATAAGGGATTCTTTATTTTTCCTAGTCAACTATTTGAAAATGTCGTCAAGAATGCTTCACAAAATGAAAATTTAAACGAAGATTTAGCCAATATTTTCCAAGATATTGAAAAATCAGCAATTGGGTTCAAATCAGAAGATGATATCAAAGGCTTGTTTGATAACTTGGACACACGAAGCAACATACTTGGTGGAACTGTTCCAGAAAAAAATAAACGTCTTTCTGATATTATTAATGGTATCAATAGTATTAACTTTGGCAACTTTGAGGAAAATGACATTGATGCCTTTGGGGATGCCTATGAGTTCTTGATTTCAAACTATGCGAGTAATGCTGGTAAAAGTGGTGGTGAATTTTTCACTCCACAGACAGTTTCTAAATTACTTGCTCGTTTGGTAATGGTTGGTAAGGACAAGATTAACAAGGTCTATGACCCAACATGTGGTTCGGGTTCGCTCTTGCTTCAAATGAAAAAACAATACGAAGACCATATCCTAGAAGATGGTTTCTTTGGTCAAGAAATTAATATGACTAACTATAACTTGGCTCGTATGAATATGTTCTTGCACAATATCAACTACAATAACTTCGATATCAAGCGAGGAGACACCCTTTTAAATCCTCAACATTTGGAAGAAAAACCGTTTGATGCGATTGTTTCAAACCCTCCTTACTCTGTCAAATGGGTGGGAGATGGAGACCCAACTCTCATAAACGATGACCGTTTTGCGCCAGCAGGGAAGCTAGCTCCTAAGTCAAAAGCTGACTTTGCCTTTATCATGCATAGTCTCAACCATTTGTCTAACAGAGGTCGAGCAGCCATTGTTTGTTTCCCAGGTATTTTCTATCGTGGTGGTGCTGAGAAGACCATTCGTCAGTATCTAGTAGATAATAACTTTATTGAAGCAGTGATTGCTCTACCTGATAATCTCTTCTTTGGAACCTCTATCGCGACTACGATTTTAGTGTTGGCGAAGAATAAACTAGAAAATAAAACACTCTTTATCGATGCGAGTAAGGAATTCAAAAAAGAGACCAATAACAATGTCTTGACGGATGACAATATCGACCATATCGTTGAATTATTCACTAATTATCAAAGTGTAGACTATAAAGCAACTCTTGTTGATAATGAAGTGATTGGTTCAGAACAGGATTACAACCTATCTGTCTCAACCTATGTTGAGCAAGAAGATACACGTGAGAAGATTGATATTGATGTGCTTAATAAAGAAATCGCTGAGACTGTTGCTAAGATTGACCACTTGCGTGCAGAGATAGATAAAATTGTAGAGGAACTAGGAGGTAAATCATGAACATCCTAGAAGAAATCCAAAACTGCCCCGTTGAGTGGAAAGAGTTGGGGGTAGTTTGTTCTGTTAATAAAGGTAAGCAGCTAAACAAGAATCTGTTGATAGATGATGGATTATATCCTGCGTATAATGGAGGACAAACTTATTCAGGAAGAACTAATGATTACAATGTCGAAGCTAATACAATTATTGTAAGTCAAGGTGGTGCTTCTGCAGGTTTTGTCAATTTTGTAGAGACTAAATTTTGGGCTAATGCTCACTGCTATTATATACTTCCCGATGAAACTCAAGTGAAAAATAGATTTGTATATCATTTTTTAAAAATGAATCAAAAATATCTTATGGATTTTCAACACGGCGCCGGTATACCTGCGTTAAAATCTGATAAATTAACTAAACTATTAATTCCCGTCCCTCCTATAAAAATTCAGGAAAAAATCGTGCAAATACTTGACAAAATGACAGAGTATGTTACAGAATTGACCTCAGAATTGACCTCACGTAAAAAGCAATATTCTTTTTATCGAGATAAACTCTTATCATTTGAAGATGAAGTTTATCAGGTTGAGTGGAAGACGCTAGGGGAAGTAGCTAAATTTAATTATGGATATACTGATAAAGCAAAAGAGACGGGAGATATTAGATTTATTCGAATTACTGATATTGATGAAAATGGCTATCTCAAGTCGAATGATAAAAAATATATTTCTTTAACCGAAGAATCTAGAAACTATCTAGTAAAACATGGTGACTTATTGATGGCTAGAACGGGTGCTACATATGGTAAAACTCTATTTATTGATACTGATGAAACTAGCGCGTATGCCTCTTTCTTAATAAAAATTACTCCATCAGATAAATTGAATTCGAGATACTATTGGCACTTTTCAAAGAGTGAATTGTACTGGAAACAGGCTAATAATTTGGTTTCAAAGGCAGGTCAGCCCCAGTTTAATGCGAATAGTTTGAAAAATGTAAAAATCCCAATACCTTCTCTAGAAATCCAGTCTCGTATTGTTCAAGTTCTGGACAACTTTGATATGGTTTGTAACGACTTAAATATCGGACTGCCTAAGGAGATTGAACTGCGTCAAAAACAGTACGAATATTTCCGAGAAAAACTCTTGACATTCGTCGCCGAAGGCGAGTACACTGACAGTACAGTACAGACAAGACATCATTAGGCTCTTAAATTGGGTATTTGGACCAATTCGAGTGGAGTTGGGTAGTATTTGTGAATTTGTAAGAGGAAATGGTCTTCAGAAGAAAGATTTTACCCAAGCTGGAAGATCTGTTATCCACTATGGACAAATTTACACTAAATATGATTTTACAGTAGTTTACACTTTCTCCAAAACTAGTGAAATGGTGTTTAAAAAGTTAAAAAAAGCCCAACCAAATGATTTGGTAATGGCAACTACATCTGAGAATGTTGAAGATGTCGGGAAAGCAATTGTTTGGGAAGGAAAAGAAGAGATTGGAATCTCTGGAGATAGTTATATCATTCGTACAAGTCAAAATTCACGGTACTTGAATTATTGGCTAAGATCGATTTCGTTTCAATCTCAAAAGGAAAGAAAAGTGACTGGGACAAAAGTTGTTAGAATCAATTCGAAGGATATGGAAAAATTTCAAATTGTAGTTCCATCCATTACAGAACAAGAAAGAATTGTCTCCATTCTTGACCGTTTCAACACTTTAACTAACTCTCTTTCTGAGGGCCTCCCAAAAGAAATCGAACTAAGACAGAAACAGTATGAATACTGGCGAGAACAATTATTAAACTTTACTAGATAAAGTCTTTAATCATTTTGAGAAAGAATCTCAATTAAAATAAAAAAGGAACATACTATGGTTGATTATTCAAAAATACATGAAGTAATTGCGGAAACAAATGAAGGGATTCTCTTGGCTGAGTATCAACCAGAGTATCGTACAGATAGGGAGTATCAGTCAGAGGCTGATTTAGAAAATCAGTTGATTTCTGATTTGGTAAATCATCTCAACTATGAACGCTTAAATATTCATACACCTGAAGAGCTCTTAGCAAATGCTAAGGTGCAAATTGAAAAACTTAATAAGGTAACGTTTACGAATGCTGAGTGGAATCGATTTGTAGTAGAGTATTTAGACTGCCCCAATGAAGGATTAGTTGAAAAAACTCGAAAAATCCAAGAGAATTATATCTATGATTTTGTCTTTGATGATGGACGGATTAAAAATATTTTCATTCTTGATAAGAAAAACATTCACAACAACAGCATGCAAGTCATCAACCAGGTGACCCAAGTGGGTAGTCATACCAACCGTTATGATGTCACCATCTTGGTAAATGGACTTCCTTTAGTTCAGATTGAATTAAAGAGACGAGGGGTTAGTCTTAAAGAAGCTTTTGAGCAAATCCATAGATATAGCAAGGAAAGCTTCAATAGAGAAAATTCTTTATACAAATACATTCAAATTTTTGTCATTTCTAATGGGACTTATACACGCTACTTTGCCAATACGACAGCTCAAAATAAAAATCATTATGAGTTCACCTGTGAATGGGCAGACCGAAAAAATAAAACGATTCACGACCTGGAGGACTTTACCATTACCTTTTTGAGCAAACGAGTTCTTTTAGAAGTTTTAACCAAGTATTGTGTCTTTGATGCTGATAATACATTACTCATCATGCGCCCATATCAGATAGCTGCAACAGAGAGTATTTTACGAAAGATTCATTCCACAAATGAAATGAGGAATTTCGGTACGATCAATGCCTGTGGCTATATCTGGCACACTACTGGTTCTGGGAAAACTTTAACTAGTTTTAAGACTGCTCGTTTAGCAACAGAGTTGGACTATATTGACAAAGTGATTTTTGTGGTTGATAGAAAAGACCTAGACTATCAAACCATGAAGGAATATCAAAAATTCCAACCGAATTCAGTCAATGGTAGCAACAATACAAAAGAACTCCAACGTAGTATTGAAGAAAATGATGATCGAATTGTTGTCACAACGATTCAAAAGTTAAATAAATTTATAACAGCAAATCCAAACCATGAAATCTATAGTAAAAAATGTGTTCTAATCTTTGATGAATGCCACCGTTCCCAGTTTGGAAAGGCTCAAAAACGTATCAAAAAAGCCTTTAAGCAGTATGCTTTATTTGGATTTACAGGGACCCCAATTTTTCCAGAAAATAGCTTGACTGGAGAAACAACACAAGAGGTTTTTGGAGAGCAACTTCATAACTACGTTATCACAGATGCTATTCGAGATAAAAAAGTGCTGAAGTTCAAGGTTGACTATAACTATATCAAGCCTGAAATCAATAAGTATAGAGAAGCGGAAAAGGCAGTCGGCCGAGAGCTTGATGAAAAGAAACTCAAAAAGATGGAGAAGGAACTCCTTTTACATCCAGAACGGATTGCAACCATCACAGAGTATCTGTTGAGAGTTTATAATGATAAGACGCACCGAAATCAACACTATACTCATAAACAAAAACAACTGTCTGGATTTAATGCCATGCTGGCAGTACAAAGCATTGAAGCTGCGAAATTATACTATGAAGAACTTCAGCGACAACAAGCAGCATTACCAGAAGCTAAGCGTTTGAAGGTCGCAACTATCTTTAGCTTTGCGCCTAACGAAGAACAGTCAGCTTATGGAGAAATTCAAGATGAAGAGCTAGAACCTCAAGATACAGCTATGCCTCTTTCATCTAAAGAGTTTCTTTCTAAAGCAATCTATGACTATAATCAAATGTTCAAGACCAACTTTTCGACTGATGGGAAAGAGTTTCAAAATTACTATCGTGACCTTTCTAAACGAGTTAAGTCCAAGGAAGTGGATTTGCTGATTGTAGTGGGTATGTTCTTGACAGGTTTTGATGCGCCGACCATGAATACTCTCTTTGTCGATAAAAACCTACGTTATCATGGTTTGATTCAGGCTTTTTCTAGAACCAATCGAATTTTTAACAAGGTTAAACCTTTTGGAAATATCGTATGTTTCCGTGATTTAGAAAAAGCTACTCAAGAAGCTATTAAAACCTTTGGGGATACTAATAAACTTGATATTATCTTAGAAAAAAGTTTTAGCGAATACATGGATGGTTTCGTGGATCAGATAACGGGTATCAAGGTTAAAGGTTATACAGAAGTCTGTCAGGAAATTCTCGAAAGATTCCCTAATCCACAAGAAATAGAAACAGAACATGATAAAAAAGAGTTTGTTAAGTTATTTGGTGAGTTTCTGAAACTTGATAACGTGCTCCGAAATTATGATGAGTTTCAGGAAATCGATAAGCCTATCTCGGAAGGATATCTCCAAGATTTAAGAAGTTCTTACGTGGAAATTCGAGATGAATTCTTAAACCTTAAAAACTATGAAAGAACAAAAGATTTAGGTGTTGACCTTTCAGATATTGAATTTGAGATTGAACTCTTAAAAACGGATGAGATTAATCTAGACTATATACTTGCTTTGATTGTCGAAAAATCGAAGAACTCTGAGTCTAAAGAAGCAATGAAAGCTGAAGTTAGCCGTGTCATCCGCTCAAGTATTGATATTCGTGCTAAGGAAGAGTTGGTGATTGGCTTTATCAATGATACTGATTTAGCGAGTCTGAAAGACCATGATGAAATTATCAATGCATTCTATGCTTATGGTAAAGAACGTAAAGCAGTCGCTATTCGTGAATTGGCAGAATCTGAAAATCTTGTAAAAGATTATCAATTATTCATTGATCGTTCTATTCAACGTGGTTATGCTGAGAATAGTGGAGCTGATTTGGATTCGATTATTCCACCGACTTCTCGTAGACATGGAGCTCGTGAACGTAAGAAACAAGAAGTTCTACATCAGATTCAAACATTAGTAGAAGTATACTCAGGTATTTGATCATGAAACTAAGAATAATTACCTAAGAGAAAGATCAATTCACTATTAAGAAATTTTGGGTTTAATAATGAAGGATATTATTAATAAGTGGATTGAAAAAACAGTAGAGGTTAAATTTCAACTATTCCCAAATTTTTTTCGAATGATAGAAGTAGAGGGGCCTTCCCTCTATTTTTTATCGAAAAGGAGCAGGAATGCAGAAAAGACATGCACATGTATCGCCGACCTTGGACATCATGGTCAAGAAGATTTTTAGTTTGCCGGAGGTGACGGCAGCATTTATTCGGGACATTTTAGAGCTAGATGTGGCAGATGCTCAGATTGTGGAGGGAAACCAACCCCACAGCATGGCCTATGAGGAGGATGATTTGTTCTCCACTGCGGTGGATGTGAGGGCCAAGCTCCATGACGGGACCGAGGTGATCATCGAGATCCAGATTCGCAAGCAGCAGTATTTCTTGAATCGGTTCCATTACTATTTGGCCAATCAGCTGGTGGAGAATGTGCAAAAACTGCGCCAGCAAGGACAGACACATAAGATGTACGAGCAGATGGAGCCCGTCTATGGGATTGCCATTTTGGAGAAGTCGCTCTTACTAGACGAAGAGGCCGCCATCAACAAATACTGGCTGACCAATAGCCGGTCCGGGAAGCAACTCAAGGCCTATTATAAAAATGGCAAGCACCAAAATCTTCTGCAGGTTGCCTTTTTAGAGCTAGACAAGTATAATAAAGATGAGAACCTGACAGATGCAGGTAGACAGTGGTTGGAGTTTTTTGGGAATCTTCCGTTTACAAAAGCTCCCAGTCAGGCTGTGGCTCACGCAGATTCATTATTAGATTCATCTAGCTGGACCAAGGAGGAGAAGACCATGATAGACGAGCGAATTCGGATTCAAGAAAATTATGATATGACTATGGAGACGGCGATTGATGAAGCGCGTGAAGAAGGTTTGGAGCAAGGATTGGAACGTGGTCTGGAACAAGGTTTAGAAAAAGGCTTGGAACAAGGCCTGGAACAAGGTCGTAATGAAGAACGTCTGCAGTTAATCCGCAAAATGGTCTCACGAGGAATGACACCTGAGCTTATCTCAGATATGACGGGCTTATCGCTTAAAGAGATCAATTCTATGTTAGTGTAAGATCTAGCTGGACCAAGGAGGAGAAGACCATGATAGACGAGCGAATTCGAATTCAAGAAAATTATGATATGACCCTGGAAACAGCGATAGACGAAGCGCGCGAAGAAGGCTTAGTACAAGGTCTGGAACAAGGACGTAAACAGTTGGTATGTGAGATGATTTCACGAGGGATGACGGCTGAACTTATCTCGGAGATGACGGGTTTGTCCATTGAAGAAATTGAGACTCTTCTTTCCTGAGTCGTTAACGGAGGCATCGCCTCTTTTCTTTTTTGAAAAAAATTGAAAATTTTCCCATTTTTTCAATCCGCCTTTCTAGAATTGTGGTAGAATAGAGTCAACAAAGAGCTATCCTCACCAACAGTGTGATCGATACTAGAAAAGAGGATTCTGATGACAAGAAAAATTGGTATTATTGGTTTGGGGCATGTGGGTGCGACCTTGGCCCACAGCATGATTTTGAAACACACCTGTGATCACTTGGTCTTGATTGATACCAATGAGAAAAAGGTCAAGGCAGATGCCTTGGATTTCTGTGATACAGTTGCCAATACGGGGTATCCGGTTCATATCACGGTCAATGACTACGCGGCTTTAAAAGATGCGGATGTCGTGGTGTCGACTCTTGGAAATATCGAGTTGCAGGCTAATAACACTGATGACCGTTTTGCAGAGCTTCCTTTTACTAGCAAGCAAGTGGTGCAAGTAGCGCGTGATTTGAAGGCTTCTGGCTTTAGTGGGGTCTTATTGGTAGTGACCAATCCGGTCGATGCAGTCACTCAACTCTATCAACAATATACCGGCCTTCCAAAAGAGCAGGTGATTGGGACAGGAACCTTGCTGGATACAGCTCGGATGAAGCGCGCAGTCGCCGATCGTTTGCAGGTTTCTCCTGCTAGTGTATCAGGCTATAACCTTGGTGAGCATGGAAATTCTCAATTTGTTGCTTGGAGTCAGGTCCGTGTCAAAGGACACGCTATTACCGATCTCTTCTCTCAAGAAGAGCTGGACACCATCAACTACGAGTCCTTGCGTGGTGGTCATACTGTCTTTTTTGGCAAATTCTATACCAATTTTGGAATTGCTGCAGCAGCCCAACGCTTAGCAGAAGCTGTGATCAATGATAGCCACGAGGAAATGCCAGTGTCTAACTATCGTCCAGAATATGGAACTTATCTTGGCTACCCAGCGATCGTGGGTCGAAAAGGAATTCTTGAACGATTGGATTTGCATTTGACAGAAGAAGAAAAAGAAAAATTGCTCCATTCAGCCGAAACTATCAAAGAAAATACACGAAAAGGATTGGAGCATGCATAAAAGCAAAGAGAGTGGGACAGAAATCGGTAATTCGTTAGAATTCGATTTCGTCGTCCCACCTCCGCACAGTTGAGTAGGGCTGTAAAAGCTGATGAAATCAGCGTAGTAGAGCCCACTCAACCACTGCGTCTTGCTCGACAATCCAAAAATAATTGAGAGGCTAGGACTTTTGTCCCAGCCTCTTTTTCTGCAATTTTTTCGAATGGTATAAGTGAGGGGATTCCCTACACGAAATCATTGGAGGTTGCTATGAAGAAACGACACGAGTATGTATCGCCCACCTTGGATTTAATGGCAAAAAAGATTTTTAGTCTGCCGGATGTGACAGCCAAATTCATCCGCGAAGTATTGGATCTGCCAGTAGAGTCCGTTGAGATCTTAGAAGGAGACCAGATCCATGAGCAGGGGTTTTTAGGAGATCTTCCTTTTGAAACATCCGTTGATGTGAGAGCAAGACTAGATAGTGGGCTTGAAGTGATCATTGAGATTCAAGTTTTGAAGCAAGAGTATTTCTTGAATCGTTTTCACTATTATTTAGCCAATCAACTGGTAGAAAATGTCCAACGCAAGCGAAAGAAAGGGGCGACCCATTCTATGTACCAGGAGCTGGAGCCGGTCTATGGGATCGCTATCCTGGAGCGAAGTATTTTTCCTCATTTAGATTCACCTGTCAATGTCTATGAAATGCGCCATACAGTAGATGGGACACCTCTTTATAGCTCTCGAAAGGATGGAGTAGCGCACAATATGTTAAAGGTTGCCTTTTTAGAGTTGGATAAGTATAATGAAAGTAGAGATACGGAGTTGAATGCTCACTGGAGACAATGGCTTGAATTTTTTGGCAATCGCCCATTCAGTCATCAACCAGATCAAGTGATCGAGCAGGCAGAATCACTCCTGATCCCATCAAATTGGACAAGGGAGGAAAAAGAAATGATTGATGAACGGATTCGTATCAGAGAAAATTGGGAAATGAGCATGGATACCTTTCGGAAAGAACAACTGGAAGCCGGTTTTCAGAAAGGGTTGAAAAAAGGTCTTGAACAGGGAATCGAACAAGGTCTTGAACAAGGTCTCGAACAGGGACTCGAACAAGGTCTCGAACAGGGACTCGAGTGTGGTCTTGAACAAGGTCTCGAGCGTGGTCTTGAACAGGGATTGGAACAAGGCAGACAAGAAGGCATGGAGTTGGGAGTTCAAGCTGGTCAGCAGTCTCTGATTCAAAAACTATCTTTGAAGGGGATGAGTATCGAGATGATTGCTGAAATGACGGATTTATCCAGCGAATCCATCAAAAAAATGTTGGCTACGGATTCGTCTGACGAGGAGTAGTAGCGTGAACAGAATTTTGGGAACAATGAAACTTCGAGAATTACCTTGCTGAGAAAAAAGTAGTTCTAAAATGGATTGTAAAGATCGTCAGGAGTTCGTTATTTTTGGATCTTGATCCTCTACAGATTTATACGGTTATGATTTATTGAAGGTTGGAAACTTTTATCCAACCTTTTTTTCTCACTCCTCTTGCTCCTCACCTAGTGAACTGGAATAGAAGTTTAAAAATACGAGTTGTAATCCTTGACATTACATTGTGATCCTGTATAATAGCTATTGTAATAAATAATCTTACAACAGAAAGAGGAAGCAACTATGAAAAACATTTTATTTATTGTCGGATCCCTTCGTCAAGGATCTTTTAACCACCAAATGGCTAAGAAAGCAGAAAGCCTTCTTGAAGGAAAAGCAACAGTGACTTACTTGGACTACAAAGACATCCCAATGATGAACCAAGATTTGGAAACGCCAACCTTACCAGCAGTGCAAGCAGCGCATGATGCAGTCCTTGCTGCGGATGCCATCTGGATCTTCTCGCCAGTCTATAACTTTGCTATTCCAGGTGTAGTGAAAAACCTGATCGACTGGCTTAGCCGTGCCCTTGACCTGTCAGAAACTCGTGGTCCATCTGCCCTTCAAGACAAGATCGTAACGGTTTCTTCAGTAGCCAATGCCGGACACGAACCAATGTTTGCGGCATACCAAGCGCTTTTGCCATTCGTTCGAACTCAAGTAGTTGGAGAGTTCACTGGAACAACCGTAAACCCAGAAGCCTGGGGAACAGGTGAATTAATCTTGACGGACGAAGCAGTGGAAGGACTGAAAAAACAAGCACAAGATCTATTAGAAGCATAAGAAAAAGCTGAGACAAAATTCTCAGCTTTTTTAGATACTAAAGAGTTGTCCGAAGAAGTAAGTCACACCCATGGTGAGAAGTCCAATGATGAGGTTGCGAAGCATGGCTGGCTTGGTTGGTGCTTTTCCCAGTTTTGCACTGGTATAGCCAGTGAAGATCAAGGATAGTCCAACAACGAAGACTGTCACCGGAATGCGATAGGCAGCTGGAAAGAGAATGATAGAGAGCATTGGAGGAAGGGAACCAACCGAAAAAGCAAGGAAGCTAGATGCAGCAGCATGCCAAGGATTTGTAAACTCCTCGTATTCAATACCATATTTCTCTTCGACCAGGGCTTTGAGGGGATGTTTCAGAAAGGCTCGTTCTGTCAAAATCTTTGCGGAAGTTTCGCATTCTCCATTTTGAAGATAAGCGTGGTAGAGAGATTCTCTCGCTAACTTGGGATCGCGATCCAACAAGGCTTGTTCGCGGTTCACAGCGGCTTCTTCCGTGTCTTTTTGTGTGGAAACAGAGACATACTCACCGCCCGCCATCGAAAAGGCACCTGCCAGAATCGCCGACAAGCCAGATAGGAAAATGATCCAGATGTTTGGTGTGGCACTGGCTACCCCAATCACCACCCCAGCAATAGAAATAATCCCATCATTGGCCCCGAGAACAGCGGCTCTCAAGATATTCAAGCGGTCGTTAAATGATTCATCTACTCCATGTTTCATTTCAGTCATACAATGTCTCCTTTATCTTATTTAGAATGATTATAAATAAAATACAAAAAGAAAGCAAGGATTTTAACTCAAATGATAAAAGTTCGACAATTTAATGAAGTTTAAGTTGTAATATTTGACATTACAACACAAAAAGATATAATGTAATAAATAAAGTTACAACAAAAAGGAGAAAGAATATGGTATACGCCTATCGTAGCAAGAATTATTTAGCAGAAGTGACTTTACCTTTCAAGATCCTGATGGCATTGTCACACGGGTCAGAAAAGGATAAAAAAACAGCAAATCTTGCTGTTTTTGATGAGATAAATTAGTTGGTTTCATTTTCTTTTCCGACAACCCAAAATAAGAGAAGGAGTTGGAAGATGCCTAAGGCAAATAAGACCATAAAACCGTTGCGACTTCCTTTAGCAGTGGCTTGGGTGAAGTCCATCTTTTGATTGGCTTGGCTCATGGCAACGATCAGTGAAGCCAGGGTTGTTCCGACAGCG
This sequence comes from Streptococcus sp. 27098_8_12, assembly GCF_041432115.1. Lineage (NCBI taxonomy): Bacteria > Bacillati > Bacillota > Bacilli > Lactobacillales > Streptococcaceae > Streptococcus > Streptococcus sp. 27098_8_12. Next base: position 66,523 of record NZ_JAPVZA010000005.1, on the reverse strand, counting down.
CCTGCAAATTGTTGCAAGGTGTTAAAAATCGCGTTCGCATCGGGTTGCTCTTCCAGAGTGAGTTGTTTTTGTCCGTTGGTCATGATATTGCCAAAGGCAAGTCCCATACCGGTCATGAAGATCATGTAAAAGATAAGAATCAAGCCATTTGTCAGTTTCAGGGCAAAAAGGGTGAAGTGGAAATGGGCCAGAAGGATTAAAGCAGCTCCAAGGAGAATCGGTTTACGGGCGCCCAACTTATCTAGAATGAGACCAGAGAAGGGAGCAAAGCCAGCCCCAATGATGGCACCTGGAAGCAGCATCAAGGCTGCAAGCGTGGTACTCGAATGGTTGACCAATTGGACATAATTGGGCAAGAGGAAACTCATGGCCAGAGAACCTAGTTGGAAGGTGAAAAAGGCAAGAACATGGCCAGTGAGGAGATGGTTCTTTAAGATGGCAAGGTTGATAATGGGAGTCTCCAACTGATTGGACCGCCAGACCAAGAGAACGAGTCCCAAGAACCCGATCACCAGCCAACCAAGGACAGAAAAACTAAAGAAAGCATGATCAGAAAGACCGTGAATCCCTAAAATCAAGCCTAAAAATGAAGCAATAATGGCGAGAAGGCTCATGATATCAAGTGTTTCCCGCTTGACTGTACTGATTTGCTCAATGGAGCGAAGTCCTGAAACTAGCGAAGCTAGAAGGATCGGGAATTGCACTAAGAAGATGGACCGCCAGCCAAAGTTAGCTGTCAAGAGACCACCGACAGTAGGCCCAATGGCGGGAGCGATGGCTGTAATCAGGGTTCCCACTCCCATCATGAGACCTATCTTGCGTTTTGGGACCTGTTCTAGAATGATATTAAACATCAGAGGAAGGGCAAAACCAACCCCCATTCCTTGAACCAATCGCCCCAGAACCACAAAGCCAAAACTTGGAGCTAGGAAGTCAATGAGAACACCTAAAACAGATAGGAGATTTCCAACTAAAAAGATGGACTTCATTTCAAAGGAACGCTTGAGATAAGCAGACAAGGGGACCACACAGGCAACCACTAGAAGATAAATGGTGGTGACCCACTGGACGGTTGCTGTATTGATCTCAAATTCCTTCATCAATATTGGAAAGGTGATGTTCATGGCAGTTTCTCCAGCCACCCCGCAAAAGGAAAGGATCCCTGTCGCAAAGATCGCGAACAAGACCTTGGCTGAAATTTTTTCTTGTGACATAGACGTCTGATTCCTCCTAAATCTTTCTATAATCTTGTAAAAATGGTCTGAAAATCCATCCTAGCTCTCTCATTTCCCATCAATTCCAATTGCTATGAGCATAGCAGGACCGACGTTAACCTGATCCATCGTTTTGTTAGCTAACAAATAGTATAGAGGAAATGAAGACCCCTGTCAAAGAGTTTTTGAAAAGTTTTGAAAATAATAGCATTCTCAAATGATGACGTCTCTCCAAACGAAAGGAAAGGCTCGCCAATATGATATAATAAGAAGAAAGCAGTAAACGTGAATAAGTCAATCAACTCGAACAGGAGGCCTCATGACCAAGTATTTAGTCCAGAAGTTTTTCTGGTTACGAGAAAAAAGTTTGATTCAAATTTCCCAGAAAACCCTGGTTTCCTTATTTCCTTTTTTTCTATTTTCAGGAATCATTCGGGTGATCGCTCTATCGGTCTTCTCCGATCGAGGCTATATCCATCAGCTCTTTTCGATGGATAGCTGGTTGCCATGGGATCAGGCCATTAGTCAAGTCCTCATTAATTTTTCCAATTTTTTAGGAGGTCTAGCTGGGCCTTTAGCGACCTACTTCGCTGGAAAATACACAGCTGGGCACTACGGTAGAAGTACAGGGACAGCAGGTGTCACCGCTCTTTTGGTCAGCTTGATTGTAGGGTCCCAGGAATTGTTGGTGAGACCACTCAATGATGGGCAACTGACGCGTATCAACTTACCTGCGACGACCAATATCGTCTTAGCGATTTTTTTAGGCTATCTAATCGGGCAAATCTTTCGTCTATCCAAGGCCAGTGACGACCAGATTGTGGACAAGGATTTCATCTATCAGCCCAAGACTGTGCGTCCCATTTTCTTGTCCTTAGTTCTAGGGGTCAGCCTCAATCTTCTTGTGGTTCTTGGGAACCAATTTAATATTTTTCAGACTATCCGACAGTTCTTGGATTCTCTAACGGTAAGCAGTCATCATCTCTTGTCCACCTTTGTCATGGGACTATTTAGTGGGCTATCTGCTTGGTTTGGTAATAGTCAAGCCTTTGCCTTGAACTCAATTGCGGATGATAACTTTGCTTTGGAAAATCTCACCTACGCTGTGACGCATCATACAACGACAGGCATTCCTCATCTCTATACCTTGACCAATTTGTACCGCAGTTTTGGTCTGGTAGCTGGTGTCGGAGCCGTCCTAGCTCTTTTGGTTGCAATCTTATTGGTTTCACGAAGTCAAAAGGACAAGAAAGTCAGTTTTCTCAGTCTGTTTCCAAGCCTCTTTAACAACGGGGCGTCTTTCATGGTAGGGATACCGGTCCTTCTCAACCTCCTATATGTGATTCCCTTCTTATTGATCCCCTTGGTGAATATGGGAATAGCAGCTCTAGCTTTGTGCTTTAAGCTGATGCCAGCAGCTGTTTATCCGGTACCAGATGGTACACCTAGTCTCCTCTATGCTTTTATTGGAACGGGAGGAAGTCTGAGAGCCTTAGCTGTCAGTATCCTTTGTTTTGCCGTCGATGTGCTCCTCTATCTACCATTTGTCCGCATGGGAAATCGTATACGAAAAGATTTAAAAGTGAAAGGAGAAAGCGATGAAACAATCTAAAAAAACAGCCATCGTCCTCACTTTGGTCAGTCTTTTCTTGATCGCTTTGGCCATTCCTTCTTATAGCTGGACTCGAACCAATGTTTCAAAAATCGAGAAATTTTATAATTCCAAACTGTCTCCCATCATCATGATCCCGGGAAGCTCTGCGACAGAGAACCGCTTCGATGGCTTGGTGACTAAGCTCAACCAAGACCGTCAAGGAACCAAACACAGTCTGCTCAAGGTTAAGGTTTGGAATGATGGGCATATCACCTATAGTGGTAGTATTGATGCCAAGGACAATGAGCCGGTAATTGTAGTTGGTTTTGAAAACAACAAAGATGGCTATAGCAACATTAAAAAGCAAGCCAAACTATTTAATCAAGCCTTCGAAGCCCTTCAAGAAAAATACAATTTTAATAATTTTAAAGGCTTGGGTCATTCCAACGGTGGCTTGATGTATACAGCCTTTATTGAAAATTATTTGGGGGATTATGATATAGATCTCAAGACCCTCATGACCATCGGAACTCCCTATAATTTCACGGAGACCAATATCAAAAATAAATCTGAGATGTTGGCTGACTTTATCAAGGGAAAAGAAGCTATCCCCACAACCCTTCATATGTATTCAGTAGCAGGGACCATCACCTATGATTCAGATGAGTTGGTCCCAGATGCCAGTGTTTCTGCTGGGAAATATATCTACCAAAACCAAGCAGCTAGCTATACGGAGATTACGGTGACGGGGGAAGATGCCCAGCACTCGGACCTTCCAACCAATGATGAGGTGGTTGCCTTGGTGAAAGAGCATATTGAAAGTCAAACGGATCGTCGAGCTAAACCGAATAAAATAAACTAAGTGTGAAGAAGGGATTCCTTCCTCACCTTTTTTTTAGTATAATAAAGTTTAGTATGAAAATAAGGGAGATTATAGGAAATAAGATGAAAAGAAAAAAATGGGTGCAGTTAGGATTAGTGGCTTCGAGTATGGTCATGTTAACAGGATGTTACCAAAGATACCAGCGCCAGTCCAGTCCTAAAAAAGAGGCTGCAACGAGCCAGACTTCAGCAAAAAAACAAGCGAAAAAAGCAGATAACAAACAATTATACCAGTCTGTTTTTTCAGACTACCAAAAGATTTTTGCCACTTCAAAAGATTTAGATGCTATTTCCAAATTGAATGATGCATTAGCCAAAGAAGATCGGATGATCAATAGCTGGGTGATCGAGACCGTGATCAATCAGCCAGAAGCTGTTCGCTATGCCTTTAAGGACTTAAATAACGATGGGGTAGATGAGATGATCATCGCCAATCAGCAGACCGATGGAAGCTACTTTGTGACAGGAGTCTATTACCTCAAGGAGCAAAAACCGACTCTGCTAGCTGAAGGTTTCGTCGCTGGACACGGTGGAGCGCGCAATGCGACGACCCTCTATCAGGGAGGAGAAGTCTTAGAAGTCAGCTGGATGTCAGGAACTGGCCGTGGGGTAGCTGTGCTCTCACGAATAGAAAAGACGCCTCAAGCCGCGACCAAAGTCCAGGAAGAAGAAGTCCAAGTACCTGGGTCAGATCTGAATAGCCTCTTTGGAAAATCGGATGAGGAAAAATTGGATATCAAGAGTTTCGATTGGCAAACTTTTGACAGCACACCATCAGCGGGAAATAGCCAAAGCCAGGAAAAAACGCCTTGGAATGCTGAAAAATCAGCAAAATTGGCAGAATTTATGAAGACCTGGGGCGAAAAGATGGGCCAACCCAACTATCAAAAAGGCATCGCTGGCGGTGATGTAGGACCAGACAACCTCTATACTCTAGGGGAAAATAGTAAGATGGATGCCATTTATACAGATACTGGTCAAGGAAATGCAAAATACCGCATCGTGGAACGCTATAGCAATTGGGACAAGTATCCAGATGTGCATAGTTATTTCTTTGCCATTACAGATACAGGAGAAGGCATTGTCTTTCATTCTCCAACGACTAATGGTGGGAAGATGTATCTAAAACCAACGGACAACAAGGAACTTCAAGAAGAATTTACACAGTTGCTTCATCAATAAAAAGAAGAAACAGCCAGAAAAGGACTGTTTTTCTGGTTTTGTTTATTCAAACAATGAATAAAAATACAATAAAAGAAATAATTTTTAGGATATAAAATATGTTAAAAACTAGTGATAATTAGCGGTGCATAAGTATTTGAAAACAGAAAATGTTTGACAATTAAAGGAAAATCATTTAAAATATATTCATTCTTTATTTATAGGAGAAAAAATATGAAAAAACTTCTTACAGCCGGTGTGGCTCTCTTGTCAGTTGCAACGTTAGCAGCTTGTTCTGGTAAAACTGCTTCAGAATCATCAAGCAAAGATGCAAAAGCTTCTTCTAGCAAAGTAGAAAAATCATCTACTTCAGAAAGCAAATCAAGCAGTTCATCAAAATCATCTAAATCAGCAACCTCTTCTGTTAAAATTCCAGAAATTGTCTTGTTGACTGATGACGAAATCGATAATGCCAAAACAATTGGTGATATGAAAACTCTTTATAGTAAATTAGTGGATAACTATAAAAAATATGCTCAAGATATTGGCGATCAAATTCCCGAATCACTGAGATCTAAATATACTCAACAAGTAGAGCCAGCTCTCAAGACATTGGACGAATCAAAAACTCAATTTGATACAGCACTTTCAACTGGTGGTTCAGATGATACGGTTGTTCCTGAACAAGGGCGTACTGTTTTTGTACAACAATTGAAATCTGGACGTGACACTATGAAACAAGCTCTTGAAAGTGCATATAAATCAATTGCGCCATTGCTCTCTTCATCAGCTGAATAATCAATGAAAAAAATAGGGTAGGACCTCAAGTCCTAGCCTATTTTTTGCTTTCTTACAAAAATGTAAGAAATAAAGGGGAAAATGTAAGGTTATGTTATGGTGAAAGCGTTTTAGTTTTAGTACAATAGATTTGTAAAAAACGATTGAAGCTTTTATCAAGCTAGAAAGGAACGGACCATGACCCTACTAGACGTTCAACATATCAAAAAAATCTACAAAACCCGCTTTCAAGGAACGCAGGTTGAAGCCTTAAAGGATATCCATTTTACCGTGGAGAAGGGCGAATACGTCGCAATCATGGGGGAATCAGGATCCGGGAAATCCACCCTCCTCAATATCCTGGCCATGCTGGACCAGCCGACGGAAGGACGGGTCTACCTCAACGGTACCGATACTTCAACTATCAAGAACAAGGACGCCTCCAGCTTCCGTCGGGAAAAACTAGGCTTTGTCTTTCAAGACTTCAACCTGCTTGATACCTTGTCGGTCAAGGACAATATCCTCCTGCCCTTGGTCCTCTCTCGTAGACCTGTCAAGGAAATGATGAGCAAGGTCGATAGCGTCAGTCGGGAGTTGGGCATTCACCAGCTCTTAGAAAAATATCCCTACGAGATCTCTGGTGGGCAAAAGCAACGAGTGGCTGTAGCACGGGCCATCATTACCTCGCCAGAAATCCTCCTGGCCGACGAGCCAACAGGGGCGCTGGATTCCAAATCATCGGCTGCGTTACTAGATGTCTTTGAAGATATCAACACCATGGGCCAAACCATTCTCATGGTGACCCACTCAACCGCAGCGGCATCGCGTGCCAAGCGCGTGCTCTTTATCAAGGATGGGATCCTTTACAACCAGATCTTTCGCGGGGAAAAGACGGAGCGTCAGATGTTCCAAGAAATCTCAGATACCCTGACGGTCATGGCGGGGAAGGAGGATCGTGATGTTTAAATTAACAAGTAAATTAGCTCTTTCCAACCTCAAACAAAATCGCAAGCTCTATTACCCTTTCGCTATAGCTGTTATTTTAACGACCATGATCCTCTATAGCTTTATCGCCCTGGCAACGACCCCTCATTTAGAGGATTCTTACGGAGGGGGAGCGGCGAGAACTGTTCTTGGTTTTGGTAGTTTCGTTGTCCAATTAGTCGTCATCATTTTAGTGGCTTATGCCAATGGCTATGTCATGAAAAATCGTTCCAAAGAACTGGGACTCTACAGTGTTCTGGGAATGGAGAAGAAGCATCTCCTCATCATGACCTTATGGGAATTGCTCTTCTTCTATGTTCTCACAGTTGGAGTAGGACTGGGCTTGGGGCTCTTGTTTGATCCTTTGATTTTTGCCCTGCTCTTAAAATGTATGGGGCTTCCAGTCGTCATTCAATCGACCTTCCAGATAGAGGCTGTTCTTAACACTTTACTTGGATTAGCCTTAGCTTTTGGTCTCATTCTTTTGTTGAATTCTTTCCGCCTCTTGCGCTACAGTTCCCTCCACCTCATGCAACAGAAAAAGGCAGGAGAGAAGAAGGGACGCTTCTTGCTGGTTCAAACTCTGTTAGGACTAGGGCTCTTAGGAATTGCTTTTTATATGGCGCTAACCGTTGAGCGTCCGGTTGCAGCGGTTCAAGGATTCTTTATTGCTGTCATCTTGGTCATTCTAGCGACTTATCTCTTATTTAACGCAGGCTCGATTACCTTCTTAAGATTTCTCAGAGGTCGGAAATCCTACTATTACAAGCCAGAGAATTTTATATCTGTCTCCAACTTAATAGCTCGGATGCGAAAAAATGCAGCGGGTCTTGCGACGATTAGTATTCTATCCACCATGGTCTTGGTCACCTTAACCGGGTCGCTCAATATCTTTATTGGAGGGCAGAATTACCTAGATACTGTTTACCCTTCTGATTACATGATTAGTGTGGGGCATATGCCTTCAGATGCTGAAACAGAAACGGTTATTGAAGATGTTCAAGCTCAAATTAAGAAAACAGCCGATGCGACACATCTATCAGATTATCAGGTGGCACAGACAACATACTGGTCGGCTGAAATTCGAAAGATTGATGGAAGGAGCTTAGAGGTGAATGACCAGTCCACTCCATCAACTGGTCAGGAGTTGAAGTCAGAAGGAACAGTCTACTTTTTTGATCAGGCGACTTATGAGCAACTGACCGGTCAAAAAGTTGAGCTTGGGGAAAATGAAATCCTAGCCTATGGGTATCAATATCCTGGAAGATTAGACGCACAATTAGAAATCAATGGGAAGACCTTCACGATTAAAGAAAAGCTAAACTCCAATTTTATCCAAGGGAAACTCCCTCAAGCCGACCTGTTTCAACACCAAATGGGCTTGTACCTGGTCCTCCCTGACTTGAACCAACTGGGACTAAAAGTTGATAAAAATTTGGAATTCTCTATTAGTGCTAAAAATAAAGATAACCAAGATTTTATTTCTGGCTTGATCAAAGAGCTGTATTCGACAGACAAAATCAGTCAATATGGTGCGACTTATTTTGGTGGATTTGATCGATACAGTATAGAGAAAGATTGGCGTGAAACAGCAGGGACTCTTCTATTTATCGGGATTTTTTTATCTGTGATCTTTCTATTAGCTACGGTTCTCGTCATTTACTACAAACAGATTTCAGAAGGCTATGAGGACCGGGAAAATTTTGTGATCTTGCAACAAGTAGGATTGGACCAAAAGCAAACCGGCACCACCATACGCAAACAGATTCTCACCGTCTTTTTCCTTCCATTATTCTTCTCCTTCCTCTACCTAGGAGTGGCCTATAAGATGATTGCAAAAATCGTTGCTCTCTTAGGAGCGAACAATGCGGGCTTGGTCCTTCAAACAACCTTAGCCATCTGCGCTGTCTTTTTCATCTCTTATATCCTCGTCTTTCTTCTGACTTCTAGAAGTTATCGGAAGATTGTCGTGAGGTAGCGCTGAGTCTATAAAAGATTGAGAAATGAAAAATCCAATAAATAGACAAACTGTTTTTTACATAGGACAAGCCAAGTGTTGCGGAAAGAATTATAATAATCTAATTTATTAAGCTTATTTAAACAAATACCGAAACTTTCCGCCGTTAGAAAAGTGCTAGAAATACTAGTATTTCTAGCACTCGGGAGTTTTGGAACCTTAGGTCCAAAACTAAGTTATGGAACTTCCTGGATTGCTGAAATCATCCACTGGATAATTTCACCTAACGTCCGTACTCACCTAAGGAAAGTTTCAAAGATAGGTATTTCCTTAATCAAAAACACCGAGGATTTTATCCCCGGTGTTTTCTATCACGATTATTTCACGTGTTTTGCAAGTTCTTCTTGCGCTTTTTTGTTTGATTCTTCTTTTTCTTTCAACCAATTCTTATAAGCTTTTTCATGTTCGGCAGTTGTAACTGTCTTATCTTGAAGTTTTTGGTATTTGAAGAAGGTTGTTTCACCTTTAATACCAATTGCAGAATTTGCTGCTGAGAATGGTGTTACCTTCGTGATAGATGGTACTCCACCCTTAGAGTAGATTGGAAGAACCATTGCGTTTTCAGTCAACCAAGCTTGGGCATCAGCGTATTTTTCATAACGTGCATTGGTATCCAATTTTTCAGCATTGGCAGCATCTAGCAATTCTTTGTATTGATTCAAACCAATTTTCTCGATGAGCGCTTGGTCTTTCTTAGGATCAAGTCCCATACCAGTCAAGGTTGAACCATCTGTTGGGTTCAAGATATCCAAGTAAGTAGATGGATCTTGGAAGTCAGGTCCCCAACCTGTGATATCCATATCAAAGTCTTTTTGATCTGGTGATTGGGCGAAGTAAGTAGCGTTGTCTGCATCGTCTGTAGACAATTTTTGTACATCGATCACGACATTGTCTTTACCAAGAGCTGTTTCAATAGAACTCTTCATAGAGTCTGCTTGTTGGACAAGAGCATTAGAAGATTGGTCTACGACATAGTCGATATGGATTGGGAATTGAACACCTTGTGATTGCAATTCAGATTTCGCTTTTTCAAGTTCCGCTTTGGCTTTATCCGCATTATGCAAGCTGTCTTGAGCATCAGCAAAGCTCACACCTTTCCACTCATCTCCTGTTGCGGCAAGTTTTTCTTCAACGAGCGTACCGAAGTCTTTTCCGTTGGCTTGCACAAATGTTGGTGGAACTAGAAGGGTACGTAGAGTTTTTGATGCTCCGTCTTTCCCGTTAACTTGAGCGCTGTAGGAAGTTCTGTCTAAAGCAAAGTTCAAGGCTTGACGGAAATTCTTGTTTTGAAGAGCTGTCTTAGTACTGTTCTTTTGCTCATCAGACGTCTTCTTCGTATGACCGTAGTTTTGACGGTTAACGTTGAAGTAAGCGTAGTAAACAGTAGAATCTTGAGGTGTATAAACGATGTTATCCTTGAATTTCTTCTCAATTGTGCTGTAAGTTGAGCTTGTTGGGAAGAGACGAGCAGTAGATAGGTTCCCATCTGAGAAGTTACGAGCAAGATAGTCTTGGTCAGATCCATCGAAGTAAGTCAATTTAACCGTATCGATGTGAACATTTTTCTTGTCGTAGTAATCAGGGTTTTTATCCAACTCGATTTGTGATTTTGAAGTGAAGGATTTCAAAATGTATGGACCATTGTAGAGGATACCATTTGGTTTCACGCTACCAAAGTCTTTCCCAGCTGATTCCAAGAATTTTTCATTAACTGGCATCATGGTAGCAGTCGTCAATTTAGAATTCCAGAAAGATTCTGGTTGGTTCAAAGTGTATTGAAGAGTGTGATCATCAACAGCTTTTACCCCAACAGTTGAGAAGTCTTTGGTTTTCCCGTTTACATAGTCATCCAAGCCTTTGACCGAGTTTTGAACCAAGTAAAGAGCATCCGATTTTTTATCTGCTACGTATTTTAGAGATGTCACGAAATCTTGTGCAGTGACGTCAGCGTATTCATTTCCTTCTGAATCATACCACTTCGCATCTTTTCGAAGCTTGTAAGTATAAGTCAGACCGTCTTTTGAAACGGACCAGTCCTCAGCAAGAGCAGGCACTAAGTTACCGTATTGATCGTTTTCAAACAAACCATCGACCAAGTTGGTTGTAATGTCGCTTGTAGTTGAACGATTTGAAGTCAAATAGTTCAAGGAATCAGGGTCTGTACCATACACGTAGTTGTAAGTAGTCCCTTTTGACGCATTAGAAGATGAGCCACATGCAGCAAGGAAAAGCGTTGAAGCCGCGGCGACACCTGCTAAAAGAGCAAGCTTCGATTTTTTCATATTCGTGTCTCCTTTTGAATAATTTTAATTATTATACTCCAATCAATCTACAAAATAAAGTGTTTTTTGAACTTTTTTTGTATATTTACACACCACTATACAGTAAAACCCTTGATTTTAAGGGATTTTTAAGGAATAAAAATTTTTTTAAAAAATTACTATTATGCTTTACATACTAGTAAAGAAAGAGTATACTGATAGTGAGCAAACTAGTATGTAAAACAAACTAGTGAAAAATGTGAAGAAAGAGGTGAGAAGGATGAAAGAGTCCCAATTACTAAAGGGAGTCTTGGAGGGCTGTGTGCTGGAGATTATTTCCAAAAAGGCTATCTATGGCTATGAATTGATCCAAAGTCTCAAAGAGATGGGATTTGATAAGATTGTCGCTGGGACCATTTATCCCCTGCTTCAAAAATTAGAAAAACAAGGGGTCATTCATGGGGAAATGAGGCCGTCTCCAGATGGTCCTGATCGCAAGTATTTTTCACTCAGTGATGCTGGAAGAGAGCGCTTAGAGGAATTTTGGGACCAGTGGCAGGAGCTAGTCACAAAAGTAGAACGTATCAAGAAGGAGGGAGAAGAATGGTAGAAAGTTATACCGAAAAAATGTCAGATGAATTGATTCATCTAAACAAAGAGGATCAAGCCTATGTGAAAAAAATGGTGGCCTATATTGGGGCCAAATCCTATTTTTATGATGATGAAGCACTCGGTGAACAACTCTACAATATGGTTTGCGACCTGAAAGTTGCTGAAAAAGAAGGCATTCGGGCGGTGGATTATTTTGGAAAGGATCCACGGGCGATGGTGGATCAAGTTCTTTCAGACTTGCCTAAACGCTCTTTAGGATCTTATGTGGGACTCGTCTTCCTACTTGGAGTGATCTTGGTTGGCATGCGTTATTTAATGGATTTTACCTGGATGACGCCACTAAAAATCGAACCCTTGACCTATGTTGTCATTCTCCTCAATTTCTTGGTGTTCAGCCAGTTCATCACGTGGCTTTGGTCTAAACAGAGCTATGGTGAAATGAAGTGGTCTTGGGCTATGTTTATCAGTGTGATCAGCCTGATGGTATTTCTGAACATCGTACGACAATTTTCGATCTATTTTGGCCACATTGGGAGTCTCTTCTTATCAGATGGTTGGGCAATTGTTCTCGCTGTCCTAGTCTTACTTGGGTTTACGGTCATGGCTTTTAGAAGCAGGAATCGTCTGATGTCGAGTCTACTAGTCATGGGCCTGACTTTCCTAGTTACAGGATGCTGGATTCGTCTTGTGAATCAGGAAACTGCTCATTTAATAGGCTGGTTACTTCCTCTCATGGGACTAGTCCTGACCCTTATTGTATTTTGTCTCCAAAGAAAGAAGGAAGAAGCATGAAATCAGCAATGTATTTTGAAGAAACGCAGGCCTTGATGCAAACCTTTAGCCAGGAGGACCAAGCCTATTTCCAAGATCTCTGGGATTATTTCAATTTTGCAGGTTTCTTATATGAGGAGAAAGCCTTAAGAGAGCAGGTCTATAATCTAGCGCTAGATTTTTCGCAAGCAGGAGCGGATGGCTTAACGGCCAAGGACTATTTTGGTCTCGATCCAAAGGGAATGGCAGACCAAATCATCGAAAATATGCCCAAAGAATCGACGCGGTCTGTTTTGAAATATGGGGCTATCTTTTCAGGTATTGTGATATTTTATCGCCTCTTAAGTGATTTTGCTTCTCAAGCGGTCCTTGTGCTCAAGCCACTAGTCTATTTGACAGACATCATTTTGGGACTCCTAGCTGTTGGGATCATCTTCTATCTCCTTCGTCGTCTCATTTTTGCGGAGGAAAAAACGAAAAAAGCAATTTATGTAGCATTTGTTCTAGTTCTAGGATTCTATTTTGTCGGTGAAATAGTGGGAGTCCGCTTCTTGCCAGCTCTTGCTTGGTTTGTAGTCCCTAGTCCTTGGGATACTCTTCTCATGACAGGGGCTAGCGGGGCTCTCATTCTTTGGCAATGGAAAGAAGAGTTTGGACGAGCTTTCATCTTTCCTATCGTCGCCTTTTTAGTGGTTGGATTCTTACATCGCTGGACCTTGGCACAAGGAGTTCAGAATCTTGGTATGACGGTTCTTCTGCCCACAGTGATCATCGTCTTTGGGTTGGTTATTTATTATTGGTTTACGATTCGTGCTTTGAAAAAGAATAGGACGGAAAGTGATAAATAGTAAGAAAAGGGGGGGCTGGGACAAAAGTCCTAGCCTCTCAATTATTTTTGGATTGTCGAGCAAGACGCAGTGGTTGAGTGCTCAAAGCACTGCTTTGAGGTGGTAGATAGGACTTGCTAAGCAAGTTTCCTAAGTAGTTGTTCGCTTTTCAAGTTCCAAAGATGCCCTACTCAACTGTGCGGAGGTGGGACGACGAAATCGAATTCTAACAAATTACCGATTTCTGTCTCACTCTCTTTCTTATCCAAGTATGATAGAATAAACTCATTAGATGGGAGAATATACATGAATCTATTTCGAAAAAAGGCTTGGGGACAGGTTCACCCAGGGTTAAACCGCTATTTACGGTTGTGGGATTTGATTATTTTAGGAATCGGTGCCATGGTGGGGACAGGGATCTTCACGATTACGGGGACTGCAGCGGCGAATTTAGCTGGTCCAGCCTTGATCATTTCAATTGTGATTGCGGCTTTTTGCGTCGGCTTATCTGCCCTCTTCTTTGCAGAATTTGCATCCCGCATTCCTTCAACTGGTGGAGCCTATAGCTACCTCTATGCCATCTTTGGAGAGTTTCCAGCCTGGATTGCAGGTTGGTTGACCGTGATGGAATTCATGACAGCCGTATCAGGTGTGGCCTCAGGTTGGGCTGCTTATTTCAAGGGATTGTTGGCCAATCTTGGCTGGCGTCTGCCGACGGCTTTAAATGGGACTTTTGATCCAGCTGCGGGAACTTATGTGGATCTCTTACCTATTTTGGTCATGGTCCTCGTCACAGCCTTGGTCCTTATGAATGCAAAAGCCGTCTTACGCTTCAATTCCTTGCTGGTCTTACTCAAGTTCTCAGCTCTTACCTTGTTTATTCTTGTCGGGATTTTTCACCTAAACCCTGGCAACTGGGGAAACTTTGCCCCTTATGGCTTTGGCGAAATTTATGGTGGTCAAACAGGGATTATGGCTGGCGCTTCGCTCATGTTCTTTGCCTTTCTTGGTTTTGAGTCCATTTCAATGGCGGTCGATGAAATCAAGGAACCACAAAAGAACGTTCCTCGCGGCATTGTCCTTAGTCTTTTGATCACAACGGTTCTTTATATCTTGGTTACCCTGGTTTTGACCGGCATGGTTCCTTTTAAGAACTTAAATGTAGAGGATGCGGTTGCCTTTGCCCTCCGTCAGGTAGGAGCTAGCTGGGCAGGGAATTATGTATCGTTGGTCGCTATTTTGACCCTGATTACCGTCTGCATTTCTATGACTTTTGCCCTCTCACGGATGATTTACAGTTTGGCGCGAGATGGCCTTTTGCCAAAAGCGATGAAACAGCTCGATCCTAAAACCAGAATCCCAAAAAATGCGACCCTGGTCGCTGGAGTAATGGCTGCCATTGCTGGTGGAGTTTTTCCGCTAGCTAGTATCGCTTCCTTTTTAAATATCTGTACCTTGGCTTACCTGGTTATGTTGGCCTTTGCCCTCTTGAAATTGCGCAAGGAACACGGTGCTCCTGGACCTGGTGAATTTAAAACGCCTTTGGTTCCGGTCTTGCCAATTCTATCGATTGTGGTCTGTGTGTCCTTTATGACCCAGTATTCTCTATCGACCTGGCTGGCCTTTGGAGTTGCTCTCTTGATTGGGATAGGAATTTATTTTGGCTATGGGTATCGCCATTCAGAAGAACATAAATAAAAGATGAAAGCTAGAGTAGAAGAACTCTGGCTTTTTGTATAGGGAAAGCTCTTTTTTTGGTATAATAAAGGGAGAAAGTTAAATAGATAACAAAGGAGAACACCATGACATTTGAAGAGATTTTAAATAATAGTAATCATAAATTTCTTTAATGAATTCCACATAGAGTTCTGGTTTCTTAAAATTATATTTTATAGAGTTCGTCTACATTTCTTATTGTTTCACTCTAGAATAATTGGTAGAGGGTTATAATAGAATTATATTTTCGAAAAGTCGAAGTAGTTATAAATATTTATAAAAGTATAAGAAAGTAAAAGATAAGATTGAAAAATGAATAGGAGGTTATTATGAGATTCATTATTTCTTTTATCACATTTTGTGGTTTAGTTGGTGTTTGGTATTTTATAAAAAAACAACCTAATATAAAATATCGAAACATTTCGGCTTTGATCTCTTTAATTAGTTTTGTTATATTTGGTTTATTCTTTCGAGAAGATAAATCTCAACAAGGTTCGGTCAGATCTGTTGTTAGTTCAAGCAGTTCGTCTTTGAATTTATCTACAACAACTCAGGCATCTTCCTCGATATTAGAAGTGAGTTCATCAAGCGAATCAGCTTCGATATCAAATCAATTTAATGATGAAGAGTTTCAAAAATATGCTAGTCAATTTCAGAATAAATTGAATGAGTTGGTAAAAGAAACTGGGCAAGTTTATAGTGCTACAGGGAGAGGTCTTATACTATATCTGACTGTTCCACAAGACTTTAAATATAATTCAAAAGATAATATTCAAGAATTTGCTGATAAAGTGTTGCAGGTCAAGAATGAAACTTTTCCTGTTTGGCTTGTTGAAAATGGCTATTCTGCACAAGATGTAAGTATTCGTCTACACATTAAGACAGAAGATGGAACGGTACTCGCAAAAGAAAAGTTATCGGGAATAATGAAAGTTACGAAGTAAAAAATCAAATTAAGCAAACCTACCTCAAAAATGTTGGCTGATCTGTCTATTAAAAATGAAATAAGTCATCTTATTAATTTGCTAAAAAATAAATACATATTTTGGTTCTTCTAGTTTTGATAGAAGAAAAATTAAAATGTTAGTTTTTGTTAGTATGTGTTATTTTTCGAAGAAAACCGAAAATTTTATCTAGGTTTTCACAATATGTGATATAGTTTTTTTGAAACTATTTTTATATAGACTTTGAACTAATTAATTCTTGACATTGGAGTACGTGGAATTTACTTGGAAAATAAAAAAACGCTGATTTTACGACGTTTTTAACCTATTTAGAATTTACTTGGAAAATAAAAATTATGGAAGATAAAGATTTAAAAAAGTTATTAGAATTATTGAATAAAAATGAAGATGAAATTATTGAATACAAAGTTAATAATAAAGATCATGATCGTATAGGCAAATATATATCAGCTTTAGCTAACTCAGCAGCAATGTTAGGTCAGCAATTCTCATACTTAATTTGGGGGGTTAATGATGTTTCAAAAGAAATTATTGGTACAAAATTCTATCCAAAAACTGAAAAACATGCACAGGGTGAGCCGTTTATTACTTGGTTAGAAAGGATGCTTGATCCTCGTATCACAATTCGTTTTGAAGAATATGATATCGAACAAAAACATGTTGTCGTTTTAGTCATCCACATGAATGCTGGTAGACCTGTTGCTTTTAGCGGTAGTCGATACATTAGAAGTGGATCTTCATTAAAAAACTTAAAGGATTATCCTGAAAAGGAAAGAGAACTGTGGAAATCCTTTGAATCGCGATCATTTGAAAGAGAGTATGCAAAAACCGCATGTACATTTGAAGAAATTAAAGAATTGATTGATGTTAATTCCTATTTGAAAATGATGGGATACTTTGAAGATTCAAACGATGAAGAGATAATTTTTCATATGATAGAAGATGGTGTGATAGAATCTTCTGGAAAAACTTTCAATCTAACCAATATGGGAGCATTTACATTCGCAAAAAATCTTAAAAATTTTGAAAATTTATCTGCTCATGCTTTACGAGTAATTAGATATGCCGGTAATAATAAACTAAGTGCAGTAGCTGATAATACAGCTAGTAAAGGAGCTGCCGTTGGTTTTGAAGGTTTACTAAAATTTATCAATGGTCATTTACCTCGTAATCCTGAAACGTTAAAAGATAATGGACAAATCACTTCTGATACAGATTATCCTCCTCTGGTTATACGTGAAATAGTTGCAAACCAAATAGTACATCAGGATTTTTCTGTAAAAGGTAGCTCACCAACAATTGAAATATTTGATAATAGAGTAGTATTCACAAATCCTGGATCTCCTCTTAATCGTCCTGAAAGATTGCTTGATATGCCTCCTTACTCTCGAAATGAAGCTTTAGCTGAACTATTTCGAAAGATGCATTTAGTAGAGTCTCGTGGTAGCGGTATAGATAAGATTATCTTAACGTTGGAATTAAATCACTTACCTGCTCCGGATATAGCTGCTAAGGATAATTATACTGTTGTTACTTTACATCAACGACGAACAATCCAAGAAATGGGGAATAGAGAAAAAATAAATGCTATTTATTATCATTCTGCATTACTCTACATAGAAGATAATTTTATGACAAATAGTACACTAAGAAAAAGATTCGGATTGACAAATAAACAATCATCTATCGCTTCTAAACTCATTGCTCTTGCGTTAGAAAATGACAAAATAAAAATTTATGACGAAAACGCTGGAAAAAAGAATATGCAGTATATTCCATACTGGGGCATTAGTTACAATAATAACTCTACTCCAATTTCCTCAAAATAAACGCTAATAAGGGATTTCACAAGTTCAAACATGATTTGAACCACAATTTAAAACCTTTTTAATAATAGTTTACCTAATGATGTTTTTTGAAAGGAATATAAAAATTTCAGAAGTAAAAAAAGATGGCAGTACAGTATATTGTGCTAGTATGTATTTAGAAATAGATTAGATAACTGGAAAAAGGTGAAAACTAGTATAACTGCCCAAACTAGAAAAGAACAAAATTAAATGATAAAACCTAGCAAAAAAATTTAAATATAAATTCAGTTACATTACTGAGTTAGTGTAGATATAACATTATTAGGAACCAGCTGATTTATGGCTAGATACATTTAAATTAACTGTAAAACCATAGACCTTAAAATATAACGAAATCACAATTGTATAACATTTAGTTCTTATTATAAAAGAGCCATGAATGCTCTTTAGGTTCACAAAAAGGTGAACAAAATACAATGAATATGTTTTACGAGTTCATAAAGTTCATCATATCAATATTAAATTACATCAAAGGAGAACACCATGACATTTGAAGAGATTTTACCAGGATTAAAGGCCAAGAAAAAATATGTACGAACAGGATGGGGTGGAGGAGAAAACTATGTCCAATTGTTTGATACCATCGAGCAAAATGGAGTGGCTCTGGAAGTGACACCTTATTTCCTCATTAACGTGTCTGGTGAAGGCGAAGGCTTTTCCATGTGGAGTCCAACTCCCTGTGATGTTCTAGCGACAGATTGGGTGGAAGTCCATGACTAAACGGGTCTTGATTACAGGCGTGAGCTCCGGGATTGGTCTGGCGCAAGCTCGTTTGTTTTTAGAAAAGGGCTACCAGGTCTATGGGGTGGATCAGGGAGCTGATCCCCAGTTGCCAGGTGAGTTTCACTTCTTACAGCTAGACTTAACCTTGGATTTGACGCCGATTTTTGACTGGTGTCCTGAGGTAGATGTCTTGTGCAATACAGCTGGAGTATTGGACGATTATAAACCGCTTCTGGAGCAAAGCGCTCAGGAGATTCAGGAGATTTTTGAGATTAACTATGTGACTCCGGTGGAGCTGACACGGCATTATCTGACTCAAATGTTGGAGAAGAAGCGAGGTATCATCATCAATATGTGCTCCATTGCATCTATTCTAGCTGGTGGAGGCGGTCACGCTTATACTTCCTCCAAGCATGCTCTAGCGGGCTTTACCAAGCAGTTGGCCCTGGATTATGCAGAATCTGGCATTCAAGTCTTTGGGATCGCTCCAGGTGCTGTCAAGACTGGCATGACTGCTGCGGACTTTGAACCCGGTGGCTTAGCAGACTGGGTAGCCAGTGAAACACCTATCAAACGCTGGATTGAGCCAGAAGAAGTGGCAGAAGTCAGTTTCTTTTTGGCCAGTGGGAAGGTATCTGCCATGCAGGGACAAATCTTGACCATTGATGGTGGTTGGAGTTTGAAGTAGGAGGAATTGATGGAAATCAAAAAACACTTTGGTGTCTACGGCATTTGCTATGAGAATGGGAAACTTCTCTGTATTGAAAAAACAAGAGGCCCCTATCAACATCGTTTTGATCTACCGGGTGGTAGTCAGGAACTCGGTGAGGGGTTGACAGAAACCCTTAAGAGAGAAGTTCTGGAAGAGACGGGTTATACGCTTAGCCGTTACTTAAATCCTAGGATTTATGACGTGCTGGTTCAAGAAGAGGGGCAAGACTTCGCTGTACATCATACCATGGCCTTTTATGATGTAGTGCTCGATTTCGAGAGCTCTCAAAAATCCCTTCCTCATGAAGTTCTTGATGGAAGTAATGATTCAGCAAATGTTATTTGGCTGAATTTGGAAGAAATTACCGAAGAAAATGCCTCGCCTTTAGTATTAAAAGTGAAGGCAGAGTTACGAGGATTTCCAGAATTAGAACGGATAAGTTATAGGAATTGGAAGGTAAAATAGAGGGATAATGGAACTATTTAAAACATGGAAGAAAAATATGGTTCTCTATGGTCTTAAATCTCAAATTGGAACTGTATACCGAAACAGTGATGGGACAACAAGTTTTTATGATATTGGGAATTTTCTATACTTAGCAGGGGAGCTAAATTCTAGATTTTGGGAAGATTTTGTTAGGCAATATGGTTTAGATTATAAGATTATTATTTCAGAAGACACTAAGTGGCAAGATTTTCTGCATCAGAAACTGGAGCTAATTTCTTTTGCTCGCTATTCTTTTAAAGATAAGGCAAATTTTCAAGTTGAATTTCTAAATGATCTAGTTAGTCAGTTAGAGAAAGGTTACAATATTGTACCTATTGATAATCGTATTTATAACTGCCTTTCTGAGGAAGAATGGTCACAAGATTTACAGGGGGATTTTGAGTCCTACCAGGATTTTGCTTTAAAAGGTGGATTTGGCTTTGTGATTCTTAAAAATAATGAAGTGATTGCTGGGATTTCCTCAGGGTTAGTTTACCGTGAAGCAGTTGAAGTGGAAGTTGCAACTAGACCAAACGAACAAGGAAATGGATTTGCCAAAAAGCTTGGTGCTGCAATGATTCTAGAGAGTTTAAATAGAGATATGTTTCCACTTTGGGATGCTCATAACGAGGCTTCCAAAAAAGTAGCAGAATTTTTAGGATATGAGTTAGTTGAACCTTATGAAGCTTTTGAACTAGAGGAAAGTGTCATATAATGATATCTGATATTGTATCTTTTAAGACGAGGTGAATGAACATGCAAAATCAACTAGCTCTTAGTGGCGAAAAAATTGTTGAGAAAGTTTATCCCCATTTATTGCACCACGTCGGCTTGATTCGTGGGGAATACTTGTTGAGAGAACTAAACCAAAACATACTATTACCAAATTGTCAGCAATTTGTGAAAGATTATCTAGACACTATTTGTCATTTGTACTCAGATGAAGAAGTCTGGTATCGCTTTTCAGAGTTAACAAATGCAGAAGCAAATAGTCTAGACGGGACTAAAGAGTATTTTGACGAACGCCACCCCTTATTTGGATACAGAGGTATCAGGCGTTTGTTGGCGTGTCCAGATGAATTTCAGGCTGAGACTAATGTTGTTACGGAAGTTTTTCAAACCAATCCCAATCTGTCTGTTATTTTTCCTTTTGTCAATGATGCCGAACAATTAAAACAAGCTATTACAGTATTGCGTCAGTATGGTTTTACCGGGAAAGTCGGCACGATGATTGAATTACCATCAGCTTATTTCGACTTGGACAGGATACTGGAAACGGGCATTTCAAAGATTGTAGTTGGAATGAATGATTTAACTTCTTTTATTTTTGCGACTGTGAGAAACAGTCAATGGCATGATATGGAAAGTCCAATTATGTTAGATATGTTGAGACAGATGCAGGATAAAGCAAAGAAGAACAAGATTGATTTTGCTGTAGCAGGCTATCTTAATACTTCTTTCATACAAAAAATGAATCAGATGGGTATCGAATGTATTCTCCATTACAGCTCTATTCCAGAGATTTTTGATTTAGAAATTGACCATCCAGACCATCTTAAACATATAAAAGAAGAAAGTAAAAAATTACAAAGGAGAACTCATGACACCTCAAGAAATGTGGAATTCATACAAACAAATCAACCCCTCGATTGGAGATGAGATAGATGCCTGGGCGTTTGGAGTGGATCCAGACCTTTTAGCGGAACTGGTGTTTACAGGCGAAAAAACAGCAACAGCTTCAGCTTATGACCTCTATGCACTAGAGGACGAACCCCTTCCCCAAGAAGGAACCTTTGATGTTATCTTAGACAGTCAAAACCAAGCTATCTGCATTGTCGAAATTACCAAGGTTTCTGTTCAGCCCTTCCATCAAGTGTCAGCCGACCATGCCTTTAAGGAAGGTGAGGGAGACAAATCTTTAGCCTATTGGCGTCAGGTTCATGAGGACTTTTTCAAAGACTGCTTTGGAGAAGCAGGTCTGGTTTTTACACCTGACAGCAAGGTGGTTTTAGAAGAATTTCGCAGAGTTTATCCATTATAGAACACGCTCTCCTTTTCGGAGAGTTTTTTGATCTGGTCTGATTTTCCAAAAGGGGTGAAAAATGGTATAATAAGTACGATATTGTACAGAAAAGAGAAATGTTATGCCAAATTATGCCATTATTTTAGCAGCGGGGAAAGGTACCCGTATGAAATCAGATCTGCCCAAGGTTCTCCATAAGGTTGCAGGGATCTCTATGTTGGAGCATGTCTTCCGTAGTGTTGGAGCCATCTCACCAGAAAAGACTGTAACAGTTGTGGGCCACAAGGCGGAATTGGTAGAGCAAGTCTTAGCGGGACAAACAGAGTTTGTCAAACAAACCGAACAATTGGGAACTGGTCATGCGGTCATGATGGCAGAGCCAGTCTTGAAAGGTCTTGAAGGGCATACCCTCGTCATTGCAGGAGATACTCCTTTGATTACGGGTGACAGTCTCAAACACTTGATCGACTTCCATATCAACCACAAGAATGTGGCAACGATTTTGACAGCCGAAGCAGCTAATCCATTTGGCTATGGTCGGATTGTCCGTAATGACAATGCGGAAGTGCTTCGCATCGTCGAGCAAAAAGATGCGACAGATTTTGAAAAACAAATCAAAGAAATCAATACAGGGACTTATGTCTTTGACAATGCCCGCCTCTTTGAAGCTTTGAAGAATATCAATACCAACAATGCCCAAGGTGAATACTATATCACAGATGTGATTGGGATCTTCCGAGAAGCAGGAGAGAAAGTTGGAGCCTATACGCTCAAAGATTTTGATGAAAGTCTCGGGGTTAACGACCGCGTTGCCCTTGCGACAGCAGAAGGCATCATGCGTCGTCGCATTAACCAAGCCCACATGGTCAATGGAGTGAGCTTTGTCAATCCAGATGCAGCCTATATCGATGTCGATGTTGAGATCGCACCAGAAGTGCAAATCGAAGCCAATGTTACCCTAAAAGGGCACACAAAAATTGGGGCTGAAACCGTCTTAACTAATGGAACCTATATTGTGGACAGTGAAATTGGTGCAGGTGCCGTTATTACTAACTCTATGATTGAAGAGAGCACGGTAGCCGATGGTGTGACAGTGGGACCTTACGCCCACATTCGTCCAGGATCTAGCTTGGCCAAAGATGTCCATATCGGAAACTTCGTCGAAGTCAAAGGTTCGTCTATCGGAGAAAATACCAAAGCAGGTCATTTGACTTACATTGGCAACTGCCAAGTTGGTAGCAACGTCAACTTTGGTGCTGGAACTATCACGGTGAATTACGATGGCCAACACAAGTTTAAAACAACAATTGGCAACAATGTCTTTGTTGGTTCAAATTCGACCATCATTGCACCCGTCGAGCTCGGAGATAATTCCCTAGTCGGGGCTGGATCCACCATTACCAAAGATGTGCCAGCAGATGCGATTGCGATCGGTCGTGGCCGTCAAGTGAATAAAGAAGAGTATGCTCTTCGCTTGCCACACCATCCTAAAAATAAATAGGAGAATCTCATGCAATTTGAAGAAAAAACCATTGAGCGCAAGGAAATTTATCAGGGACCGATTTTCCAAGTGGTGACTGATCAAGTAGAACTACCTGACGGAAAAGGTCAAGCGCAGCGTGATTTAATTTTTCATAATGGAGCAGTAGCTGTTTTACCGATCACAGGTGAGGGCAAGACTATTTTGGTCAAGCAGTACCGCAAGGCGATCGAGAGGACTTCAGTAGAGATCCCTGCAGGGAAGTTGGAAAAGGGTGAAAATGCGGATCCTCAAGCAGCTGCTCTGCGTGAATTGGAAGAAGAAATTGGTTACACAGCGGATCTAGAGTTATTGTATGATTTTTATTCTGCCATTGGATTTTGTAATGAGCGGATTAAACTCTATCTTGCAACCAACTTGAAAAAGGTGGAAAATCCACGTCCACAAGATGCGGATGAGACCTTAGAGTTATTAGAAGTAACCTTGAAGGAAGCCAAAGACTTGATCCAAGCTGGCGAAATCTGTGATGCCAAGACCATCATGGCGATCCAATACTGGGACTTAATCAATAAATAGAGGAGGATCCGATGGGAAAACCTTTATTAACCGATGAAATGATTGAACGAGCGAGGCGAGGTGAGGACATTTCGAGTCCTAAAATGGTCGATGCTGAAGAGACGAAGATTATTCGGACAGACCACAGGGGATTTGGCTACGAACGTCCTATGAGAGAAAGCCGTATGGAGCGCCCGCAGGAGAGCTATTCACAGGATACCTTGCAGATCCAAGTGGAGCCCACTGTGACCAAGAGTCGTCGCATTGAAGAGCGCAAACAAAGTGTGGTCCAATCCAAACTCAATAAGATTTTGTTCTGGATCATTGTGCTCCTCATTGTTTTGATCATTGCTATTTGGCGTCTGTAAGGTCGTCACAAGGAGAGAATGGATATGAAAATTGGAATTATCGCAGCCATGCCCCAGGAGTTGAAGATCTTGGTTGAAGCCCTTGAAAATGGGGAAAAGCATCTGCGTCTTGGAAAAGTCTACTATACAGGATCGATTGGTCGCCATGAAGTCGTTTTGGTTGAAAGTGGCATCGGGAAAGTCATGTCTGCCATGAGTGTAGCGGTTCTAGCCAATGATTTCAAAGTGGAAGCTATTATCAATACCGGATCTGCAGGAGCAGTCGCACCGGGAATGGCTGTTGGGGATATTGTCCTTGCCGACAAACTGGCCTATCATGATGTGGATGTGACAGCCTTTGGCTACAAGTATGGTCAAATGGCAGGTCAACCGCTCTACTTTGAATCCAGTCGCTATTTTGTTTCAGAGATGAAAAAAGTTCTGGAAGAAGAAGCTGCAACCACACATGTGGGCTTGATTACAACAGGAGATAGCTTTATCGCGAGTGAAGAAAAAGTCGCAACAATTCGGGAGCATTTCCCAGAAGTATTAGCAGTTGAGATGGAAGGGGCAGCTATTGCCCAAGCCGCTCATGCAGCTGGACGTCCCTTCATGGTCATCCGAGCGATGAGTGATACGGCAGATCACGCAGCCAATATTTCTTTTGATGAATTTATCGTAGAGGCTGGTGAGCGCTCTGCTCAAACCCTGATTACCTTCTTAAAGAGATTGGTGTAAAACAAAAAATAGATAGAAGTGGGATTGGATGAATTTTTTACAATTCGTTTTGTCCCTCTTCTTTTTTTGAAGCTGATTCTTTCAGAAATAGGGTGCTTTCATGCTATAATAAAGTCTAGTAATGCAAAGGAGAAGTTATGGTCTTATCAAAAAAACGGGCCCGTCATGTGATTGAAGAAATTATTGCCCTCTTTCCGGATGCTCAGCCAAGTTTGGATTTTCGCAACCATTTTGAATTACTAGTGGCAGTCATGCTCTCAGCTCAGACGACAGACGCGGCTGTTAACAAAGCGACACCAGGTTTGTTTGCGGCTTTTCCAACCCCACAAGCCATGGCAGCAGCCAGTGAAGCTGATATCGCCAAGCATATTTCTAAATTAGGCCTCTATCGAAATAAGGCCAAATTTCTCAAAAAATGTGCCCAGCAATTGCTAGACAATTTTGATGGTCAAGTGCCTCAGACTCGTGAAGAGTTAGAAAGTCTAGCAGGAGTAGGACGCAAGACAGCTAATGTGGTTATGAGTGTAGGATTTGGGATTCCAGCTTTTGCTGTCGATACCCATGTGGAGCGGATCTGCAAGCACCATGATATCGTCAAGAAATCAGCGACGCCATTGGAAGTTGAAAAGCGGGTCATGGATGTTCTGCCAAAGAGCGAATGGCTAGCGGCCCATCAAGCCATGATTTATTTTGGACGGGCCATCTGCCATCCTAAAAATCCTGAATGTGACCAGTATCCACAACTCTATCATTTTGATTAGGAATCAGTTCCTCTGCTCGAAAGAGCAGAGGTTCTTTTTTTGTAATGAAACGTATATTTATTAAAAGGATTGAAAGGTGATATCTTTGTTGGATCTGGTGGTAGGTGCCTAGACTCCCATATCCGGCTTCTTTGAGGTCGATTTCAAGATGCTTTTTCTTTATATCTTATTATATTCATTCAGAAAAAACGAACTTTTTTAAAATAAATTTGGTTTTTTTTAAGAAATAGTGTATAATGGTAGAAAATCTAACATAAGGAGATAGTGATGAAAGCAAAAAAACTGTTAGCTCTTGCAGGAGTTTCTGTTGCAGGTGCCTTTTTCTTAGCAGCGTGTGGCGGTGGTAGTAGCAATCAAGCAACTTACTCATTCGTCTATTCAGCAGATCCAAATACCTTGGATTACATCGCTGCAACTCGTACAACAACTTCAGATGTCACAAGTAACCTTGTAGATGGTCTTCTTGAAAACGACCGATACGGAAACTTTGTGCCAAGTCTAGCAGAAGATTGGACTGTCTCTGAAGATGGATTGACCTATACTTACAAACTTCGTAAGGATGCCAAATGGTATACGAGTGAAGGAGAAGAATATGGTGCTGTAACGGCTCAAGACTTTATTACAGGGATTAAACACGCGGTTGAGTCTAAATCAGAAGGTCTCTTCTTGATTCAAAATTCGATCAAAGGTTTGGATGCCTACGTAAAAGGGGAAACCAAAGACTTTAACACAGTTGGAGTGAAAGCTTTAGATGATCACACCATCCAATATACCTTGGTCCGTCCAGAAAGCTTCTGGAACTCCAAAACAACTTCAGGTGTTCTTTTCCCAGTCAATGCGGATTTCTTGAAATCTCAAGGAAAAGATTTTGGTTCTTTGAAACCTAGCAGCATCTTATACAATGGTCCATTCTACTTGAAATCTTTGACTTCAAAATCTGAAATTGAATTGGTCAAGAACAAAGACTATTACGATGCGAAAAATGTTCATATCGACAATGTCAAATTGACCTTTAACGATGGATCAAACCCAGATTCTATCATTAAAAACTTTGAAAAAGGTCAATATTCCTTTGCATCTGTTATGCCAAACAGCTCGACTTATAAGAGTGTTAAGAAAAACTTTGGCGACAACATTGTCTACGGTTTGCAATTGGGAACATCCTACTATCTTGGATTCAACTTGGACCGTCAAAAGTATGACCACACTGCCAAAACTACGGATGAACAAAAAGCTTCTACCAAGAAAGCAATCCTGAACAAGGACTTCCGTCAAGCGGTGAACTTTGGTTTTGACCGCAAATCTTATGCGGCACAAGTTTCAGGGGCTGATGCGGCTGAAAATACGCTTCGTAGTACCTTGGTGCCACCAACTTATGTCCAAGTCAATGGAGAAGACTTTGGTAAAGTCGTTGAAAAACAATTGGTTACCTACGGAGACCAATGGAAGGGTGTGAGCCTGGACGATGGTCAAACGAGCCTTTACAGCCCAGAAAAAGCCAAAGCTTCCTTTGCGAAAGCCAAAGCTGAATTGCAAAAACAAGGCGTTCAATTCCCAATTCATTTGGACTACATTGTTAGCCAAGTGGACAACAGCATGGTCCAACAAGCTAGCTCCTTCAAACAATCTGTAGAGTCAGCGCTTGGTGCAGACAATGTCGTTGTGGACCTTCAAAAGGTATCGGATGATGATTTCCAAAATATCACCTACTTCAGCGATACAGCGGCTGCGAGAGATTACGATATCTCAGGCGGTGGTTGGGCTCCTGACTACCAAGACCCATCGACTTATCTTGAAAGTATCAGCCCAGTAAATGGTTCTGTCTTCTACTATCTTGGTATTGATGCAGGTTCAAACAATCCAGCCATTGCAACAGTTGGTTTGGATCAATACGCTAACATGTTGAAAGACGCCGATGCTGAATTGTTGGATCAAGGAAAACGCTATGAAAAATATGCAGCAGCGCAAGCTTGGTTGACAGATAGCTCGATTACGCTTCCAACTGTCTCAAATGGTGGTGCTCCAATGCTTCAACGGACCGTGCCATACAGCCGTGCTGCTTCATGGGTAGGTACTAAAGGAACAGGAACATTCTACAAATACCTTGAAATGTCTAAAGATGTTGTCACAACAAAAGACTTTAACAAGGCCAAAGAAGAATGGTTGAAGAAAAAAGCAGAATCCAATAAAAAAGCTCAAGAAGATCTCAAAGATCACATTGAGAAGAAAAAATAAAAAAATCAATCATTGGTCTATCAATGAGGATAAAAAAAGTCGAGGCTGGGACAAAAGTCCTAGCCTCTCAATTGTTTCTGGATTGTCGAGCAAGACGCAGTGGTTGAGTGGTCTCTACTACGCTGATTTCATCAGCTTTTACAGCCCTACTCAACTGTGCGGAGGTGGGACGCTCCAGTCTTCTATCAACTATTTGAAAGCTGGAAATCTAGGGGATGTCCTAACCATCAGGGGGGAATGTGTCCATCAAGGTCGTACAACCTGTGTCGTCGATGTAGATATCACCAACCAAGATGGCCGAAATGTCTGCAAGGCAACCTTCACCATGTTTGTCACAGGCCAACGATCTGAAGATAGACAGGTGAGGATATAAAAGAAAGAATGAGTAGATAGTTACATCCCAAAAATCCCGAGTGTGATCACTATCCGCAACTCTATAACTTTAAAGACATTTGAAAAGCGAGGTCTGATGACTTCGCTTTTATTTGATAGGGAAGAAAGTAAGTAAGAGCCAAGAAAACAACAGAGCAATAGCGCCAATTCCAAGGCTAAATAGAACAGGAAGGATAATATTTTGGTAAGGAGCCTTGCCCCTTTCCTCGGCTTCTTCAATCTCGCTCAGGCTGCGTCCTTGATCATAGGCGACAATCTGGCGAAAGGTACGAAGATTATGCTGTTTCTTAAATTTCTCAATGCGTAGGGCGTAGAACATTGTGATAGC
Organism: Streptococcus sp. 27098_8_12; assembly: GCF_041432115.1. NCBI lineage: Bacteria > Bacillati > Bacillota > Bacilli > Lactobacillales > Streptococcaceae > Streptococcus > Streptococcus sp. 27098_8_12. Next base: position 38,093 of record NZ_JAPVZA010000005.1, on the reverse strand, counting down.
ATAAATCAAGCAACTAATAGCGATACCGAACCATTCCAGATAAAGTATTAGAGGAATCATTATTATAGGACTTCCAATTAGTAAAATGGTAAAAACCACTCCATCTTTTTGATAGCTCATAAATTCTTGGTCGTGAATAATTTGTTTCATGGTTTCTAAATCTCCTTTGACTAGTTTGTCCAATGACACTTCAAAGACCTTGCTCAGTAAAAGCAGGTTTTGAATATCAGGGTAGGTTGCTCCGCGTTCCCAGTTGGAAATGGATTGACGGCTGACAAAGATGATTTCAGCCAAATCATCTTGAGATAAATTTTTCTCTTTACGATAGTGCTGGATCTGCTTTCCGACTTGCATAAGATTTCCTCGCTTTCTGATTTCATTCTACCTAATTATACAAAAAATGGCTATCAAAGTTCTTTGACATGCTGATTTCATGGGCTTTAGCAAAGGTTTCTGTCACTGGATTTACAGGTCTGTCAATTTATATTTACTTACTGAAAAAGAGGCCAACAACCTCCTTTTTCTTATTCACTAAATCTTAAAAAATAGCCATCTGGATCTAGAACTGCAAATTCATGGGGATAGATATATTGTTCACCAACACGAAATTTTCTTTTGGTCAAAGGACGATGAATAGGATAGTTAGACTCGATTACTTTTTGATAGAGTCTAGGGACATCTTTTATGCCGAAGGAGATATTAACTCCACGACCAAAGGGGTAGGTCAGTTCAGCTAGTTCCTCCTTACTCCCCTCCTCTATCATTAGCTGGCACTCTTCAAGAGAAAGAAAGAGGAAGTTCTCTTCTGGTCGCCCGTATTCGATGGTAAAACCCAGTAAATCACAGTAGAAGGAACGGGACTGCTCTAAATTCGATACAATAAACTCAGGAATCACTGCATTGAAATTCATAAAGACCATCCTTACAAATCAATTTCTAATACAATTGGTGTATGATCTTGACGAGCGCCTGAGTCAATCATATCTGATTTAGTGACCTTGTCAGCAATGCGGTTTGAGGTTAACCAATAGTCGATTCTCCAGCCCGTATTGTTGATTTTTGAGGTTTTACTTCGTTGTGCCCACCAAGTATAGCGCTCAGGAACATCACCATGTAGGTGACGAAAGGTATCTGTAAATCCTTTGGCCAAAAGATTTGTAAATCCTTCACGTTCTTCGTCTGTGAATCCTGGTGAACGGCGGTTGCTGGCTGGGTTGGCAAGGTCAATTTCCTTGTGGGCAACGTTGTAGTCCCCAGTTGCAAGGACGGTTTTTTCTTTGTCTAATTCAGCCAAATATTCAGCATACTTAACGTCCCAAATTTGACGTTCTTCCAAACGTTTGAGTCCATCACCAGCGTTAGGTGTGTAGACCTGAGTCACGAAAAATTCATCAAATTCCAAAGTAATGATCCGACCTTCCAAGTCCATGGTCGAAGGAGCTCCGATTTCTGGGAAAGTCACAACTGGTGTGAGCTCTTTTTTATAGAGGAACATGGTTCCAGCGTAGCCTTTACGAGCCGGTTCTTGAGAAGAGCGCCAGGTGTTTTCGTAGCCAGGGAAGAGCTCCTCAAGGATTTCGAGGTGTTTTTTAGTAGGACCTTTGGCGGATAACTTGGTTTCTTGAATGGCAATGATATCTGCATCCTCAGAAACCAAGGTTTGGAGGACTTCTTGAGAGAGTTTGGCGCGTGCTGAATCACTAGTTAATGCAGCATTAAGCGAGTCGATATTCCATGAAATGAGTTTCATTGTATTTCCTTTTCTTGACATGATAGATAATTTTATTATAACAAAAAATATATTTTTTTCTGATTAGAATGCCTTGAATTCTCCCCTGAAATACATTATAATAGCTTGAATTCATTTGGAGAAAGGGAGTTCATTATGAAATTTTACTCTTATGACTATGTATTGAGTCAGATCAGTCAGCAAAACTGGGTGACCATTGGGATATCTGGCTTGCTTGTTCTTCTGACTGGTTTTTTTGCGGTGAAAGCCTATCGGGAGAAGCACGATAGCAAATTCCGCGAATTATCTATTATCTCCATTTTAACTCTGGTGGCAGTGGTCTTGATCAGTATCAGCAATTTCCAAAATAGCCAAAGTAATAATGATCAGTTCCAACTCTCACTCCATTTTATTGAGGTCATCTCAAAGGAGTTGGATGTCAAAAAAGAAGATGTCTATGTCAATACTTCAGCAGCCACAGATGGGGCGATCCTGAAGGTTGGAGAGGTTTATTACCGAGCTATCGCAGGCTCTGACCCAGATAGCTACCTATTAGAAAAGATGGATCTGTATAAAACAGACGTGGAACTTGTGGAGGTGAACAAATGACAGTAGATTTTTTAGCCATTTTGATTAAATTAGCTATCGGCTTGATTTCCTTGGTATTTGTAATCAATGTGACCGGGAAAGGAAACTTAGCACCAAGTTCTGCAGTAGACCAGATACAGAACTTTGTTCTTGGGGGAATTATTGGTGGGGTCATCTACAATAGCTCCATTACCATTCTTCAATACATTGTGATTCTCTTGATGTGGACTATTTTGATCTTACTCTTAAAATGGCTCAATACCAATGTCCGTTTTATGAAGCACTTGATCGATGGCAAACCAACTGTCATTATCAAAAATGGGAAGCTTGATCCGGAAGCTTGTCGATCCAAGGGACTTTCTGCTTCAGACGTTGCCTTGAAATTGCGTTCACAAGGAATTTTCCAATTAAAGGGAGTGAAACGAGCTGTAATTGAACAAAACGGTCAAATGATCGTTGTCCGTGCGGGGGATGAAAATCCTAAATACCCAATCATTACGGATGGTGTGGTTCAGCTTGAAATTTTGGAAACAATTGGGAAAAGTGAAGAGTGGTTGCTAGCTGAATTGGAAAAAAAAGGCTATGACAACGTTTTGGATATTTTCATTGCTGAGTATGACAAAGGAAAAATCAATGTTGTGACTTATTAGAAAAAAAGATTGGGCGAGCATGTCCAATCTTTTTTCCTTGCAAAAAAGAGAAAAGGACCCTTCCTTTTCTTGAGATACTCTTGGAAAAATAGTAAAATGGAGTGTAAGTGTTCATTAGAAAAGAAGGATAAACTATTTCATGAAGAAAAAAATACGGAAGTTTGAAAATCATTCGATTACACGCAGAATGTACCTGCTGTTTAGTTTGATTTGCCTTCTTTTTTTGGCTCTCATTGCCAGGCTTGGCTATATGCAGATCACTCACCAAGCCTACTATACAGATAAGTTGGCAAAGGCTACGAAAAAGACGGTCAAACAAGGGAGTGTGCGAGGGCAAATCTATGATGCCACTGGTAAGCCCTTGGTGGAAAATGTTGGCAAACAAGTCTTGACCTTTACGCGCGATCGCAAAATGACGGCCCAAGAAATGCGAGAGACCGCAGGTAAACTCTTGCAGTATGTGGATGTAGAAAATCCTCAAGTAACCGAACGGCAAGAAGTGGATTACTATCTAGCCAATACCAAAGTCTACCAAGAGGTTGTAGGTCACTTACCCGAGAAAAAGAAATTTGATACAGATGGCAACCGTCTACCAGAAGCTAAGATTTATCAAGCAGCTGTAGAGAGTGTCGATCCCTCTAAACTTGGTTACACAGAAGATGAGAAAAAGATTATCTATCTCTATAGTCAGATGAATGCTGTGGAGAATTTTGCCACCGGAATCATTACGACACAAGCACTAGGAGCTGAGCAAATCGCGACCATTGCTGCAGACAGTCAAGATCTTCCAGGAATTGCGATTACGACTAGCTGGGATCGCAAGGTTTTGGATACTCCTTTAGCCTCTATCATCGGAACGGTTTCGACTGAGCAGGCGGGACTTCCGGCAGAAGAAGTTGAGGACTATGTCAAAAAAGGCTACGCTCTGAATGACCGGGTCGGAACCTCTTATCTCGAAAAGGAATACGAGGAGGTCCTTCAAGGAAAACGCAGTGAAAAAGAAATTCTCCTGAATAAAAATGGCAACATGGAGAAAGTGGTAGATATTTCAAAAGGAGCTAAGGGGGAAAACCTCAAGCTCTCGATTGACTTGGATTTCCAAAAAGGGGTGGAAGATATTCTCCGCTCTGCCTTTAGCGCAGAGTTGCAAGCTGGAAATGCGACCTACTCCGAAGGTGTCTATGCTGTAGCCCTTGAGCCTGATACAGGGAAAGTTCTTGCCATGGCAGGCATTAAGCACCAGGCTGGTAGCCAGGACTTGTCAACCGATGCTCTGGGGACAGTCACCAATGTTTTCGTCCCAGGATCGGTCGTTAAAGGAGCAACCTTGACTTCAGGATGGGAAAATGGTGCCATTTCTGGCAATCAGGTACTGACCGATCAGCCTATTGTCTTTGCAGGATCGACGCCGATTAACTCTTGGTTTACCCAATACGGCAGTCGTTCTATCAATGCAGTTGAAGCTTTGGAATACTCCTCTAATACCTATATGGTCCAAATTGCCCTTAAGATGATGGGGCAACCTTATACCCCAAATATGACCTTAAAAGTGGATCAGGTCGAACCTGCCATGAAAAAACTCCGCTCCACTTTTGCAGAGTATGGACTTGGAGCGGCGACAGGTATTGACCTTCCCAATGAATCGACCGGTTTTATTCCAAAAGACTACACAGTCGGTAATTATTTGACCAATGCCTTTGGCCAGTTTGACAACTATACACCGATGCAATTGGCCCAGTATGCGGCAACCGTTGCAAATGATGGGAAGAGGGTGAGTCCTCATGTCGTCGAAGGTATCTATGACAATAATGATCAAGGGGGGCTTGGTCAGTTGAAAAAAGCGATCGAAACCAAGGAGCTCAATCAGGTCCATATCTCTGCTGAGGACATGGCTTTGATCAAGCAAGGATTCTACCAGGTTGTCAATGGTACGAGTGGGTTGACGACAGGGAAAACCGTCGGTCAAGGTGCTAGTGTCTCTATTAGTGCCAAGACCGGTACGGCCGAAACCACAGTCGATGGAGGCAAACAAGCCATTAATACCAATGTGGTGGCTTATGCACCGTCAAACAATCCAAAGATTGCAGTAGCAGTGGTTTTTCCACATAATACCAATCTACAAGCGACGGTCAGTCATTCCATTACGCGTGACATTATTAATTTATACAATCAGAAACACCCCATGAATTAGAGAGGAAACTATGCTTTATCCAGCACCTATTGCAAAATTAATTGACAGCTATTCGAAGTTACCAGGAATTGGGATCAAAACAGCGACTCGTCTGGCTTTTTACACCATTGGTATGTCAGATGATGATGTGAATGAATTTGCCAAAAACTTACTGAATGCCAAGCGTGAGCTAGGGTATTGCAGTATTTGTGGCAATTTAACCGATGAAGAAACCTGCGAGATTTGTCGAGATGAAACGCGGGATCCATCCCTCATACTTGTTGTAGAAGATAGCCGGGATGTATCTGCTATGGAAAATATCCAGGAATACCATGGCCGTTACCATGTCTTGCATGGCTTGATCTCGCCCATGAATGGCGTGAGACCCGATGATATCAATCTCAAGAGTTTGATTAGTCGCTTGATGGATGGAACAGTCACAGAGGTCATTGTTGCGACCAATGCGACGGCAGACGGGGAAGCGACATCTATGTATATCTCGCGTGTGCTCAAGCCAGCAGGGATCAAAGTGACTCGTTTGGCACGGGGGCTAGCAGTTGGAGCCGATATCGAGTATGCGGACGAAGTGACCTTGCTTCGCGCGATTGAAAATCGGACAGAATTATAAGAGAAGTTCTTTCGAAAGGGCTATCATTGTGGTATACTATCAAGTGAGAAATCAAGGGAACAATTAGGGAGAAACTATGAGTAAACAAGACTTAATCCTGTTGTATGGTGGACGTAGTGCAGAACGTGAAGTATCTGTTCTTTCAGCAGAAAGCGTGATGCGCGCGATTGATTACCAAGCATTTTCGGTTCAAACCTACTTTATTACGCAGTCAGGAGATTTCATCCAGACGCAAGCTTTTGAAGAGAAACCAGCGGATGATGAGAAATTGATGACCAATGAGACAGTGGACTGGTCTAAAAAAGTGGCACCATCTGCGATTTACAAGGAAGGAGCAGTAGTCTTTCCAGTTCTTCATGGACCAATGGGAGAAGATGGTTCCATTCAAGGCTTCTTAGAAGTCTTGAAGATGCCTTATGTCGGCTGTGGCATCCTAGCTTCCAGTGTTGCGATGGACAAGATCACGACCAAACGGGTCTTGGAGTCTGCTGGAATTCCTCAAGTTCCTTATGTAGCTGTAGTGGAAGGCGATGACGTGGATGAGAAAATTGCTACAATTGAAGCGACTCTCTCTTATCCTGTCTTTACCAAACCATCCAATATGGGCTCTAGTGTTGGGATTTCAAAATCTGAAAACCAAACAGAGCTTCGGACTGCTCTCGAATTGGCCTTCAAATACGATAGCCGTGTCTTGGTAGAGCAAGGAGTCAATGCGCGTGAGATCGAAGTTGGACTGCTTGGAAACTATGATGTGAAGAGTACCTTGCCAGGTGAAGTTGTGAAAGATGTGGCCTTCTATGATTATGATGCCAAATACATCGACAACAAAATTACCATGGCGATTCCGGCTCAATTGGACCCTGAGGTTGTGAAAACCATGCGGACCAACGCAGAAAAAGCCTTTCGTGCGATCGGTGGTCTAGGTTTAGCGCGTTGTGATTTCTTCTATACCGATAAAGGAGAGATCTTCTTAAACGAACTCAATACCATGCCAGGATTTACTCAATGGTCTATGTATCCCTTGCTTTGGGACAATATGGGACTCAACTATACAGATTTGATTACCAAGTTAGTAGAGCTTGGAAAAGAAGTCTTCCAAAAACACGAAGCGCATTTGTTGTAAGAAAAGAGAGAGTGGGACAGAAATCGGTAATTCGTTAGAATTCGATTTCGTCGTCCCACCTCCGCACAGTTGAGTAGGGCTGTAAAAGCTGATGAAATCAGCGTAGTAGAGCCCACTCAACCACTGCGTCTTGCTCGACAATCCAAAAACAATCAAGAGGCTAGGACTTCTGTCCCAGCCACTTTTTTTGTGGTCTAGAATATGGTATAATGAGAAGAATTTGATAGGAGCGTCCAAATCTTTGAGGACGTTACGGAGAACTGAGGAGTCGGATATGAATCTCACATTACATGAAGTTGCTCATCTAGTACATGCAAAAAATGATATCAGCCAATTTGAAGATGTGGCCCTCGTCAAGCCGGAATTTGACAGCCGTTTAATTGGGCCTGGAGACCTGTTTGTTCCTTTAAAGGGAGCGCGTGATGGTCATGACTTTATTGAGACTGCTTTTGAAAACGGAGCCGTAGCCACTTTTTCAGAGAAAGTGGTAGAAGGCCACCCTTATATTTTGGTGGAAGATGTGCTGAGCGCTTTTCAAACACTTGCTGCAGCCTATCTTCAAAAGACAAAAGTAGATGTTTTTGCAGTGACGGGGTCAAATGGTAAAACAACTACAAAAGATATGTTGGCACAGCTTTTATCCACTACCTACCTGACCTATAAAACACAGGGAAACTATAATAATGAAATTGGTCTTCCTTATACGGTTCTCCATATGCCAGAAGGGATAGACAAACTCGTCCTTGAAATGGGGCAAGACCATCTAGGAGATATCCATCTCTTGTCAGAACTGGCGCATCCCAAGGCTGCTATTGTCACCTTAATTGGGGAAGCCCATTTGGAATTCTTCAAAGATCGAAGCGAGATCGCAAAAGGAAAACTCCAAATTGCGGATGGCATGCCAGAAGGTGGCCTTCTGGTGGTTCCAGCTGATCCGATTGTGAATGCCTACCTCCCTGAAAAACAAAAAGTGGTCCGCTTTGGTCCAGACGAGGAGATTTTTATTACCGAGTTGGTAGAGCGAAAGGATAGCTTAACTTTCCGCGCTAATTTCTTAGAAGAAGCGATTGATCTACCAGTAACAGGAAAATACAATGCGACCAATGCCATGATTGCAGCTTATGTTGCCCTGCAAGAAGGAGTGAGCGAAGCGGCGATTCGTGATAGTTTTGCTACTTTGCAATTGACGCGCAACCGCACAGAATGGAAGAAGGCCAGTAACGGAGCGGATATCCTATCCGATGTCTACAATGCTAATCCGACGGCTATGCGCCTAATCTTAGAAACCTTCTCAACTATTCCTGCCAATCAAAATGGTCGAAAATTAGCCGTCCTGGCAGATATGAAAGAACTAGGGGAGCAATCTGTAGATCTGCACAACCAAATGATTCTCAGCCTGTCACCGGATGTTTTGGATACGGTTATTTTCTATGGTCAAGACATTGCGGGATTGGCTCAGTTAGCGAGTCAGATGTTCCCACTCGGACATGTCTATTATTTCAAGAAAACAGCTGAGGAAGACCAGTTTGAGGACATGGTCAAACAAGTCAAGGAAAGCTTAAAAGAGCAGGACCAAATCCTCATCAAGGGAAGCAATTCCATGAATCTAGCCAAATTGGTAGAGGAGTTGGAGAAAGCCTAGTGAAAAGAGAGGATTCATCTCTCCAAGGATAGGCTATTATAAACTAAAGGAATGTGAAAATGACACTTTGGGATTTATTGTTTACGAACCAAAAATCAGCCCCGCCTGAGTTTGGACTCTGGTATGTTTTCCTACCAGCTTCCTTGTTGGTGGTTGGCTACTTTTCTATCAAATATGCACAGTCTAAAAGCTACCAACGCTTTTGGTATTGGGCGCAGTTGATCCAAGTCTTGACTATTAATGCTTGGTATATTCTCGCCCACATGCCTTTGACGGATAATTTGCCTTTCTATCATTGCCGCTTGGCCATGCTTGCGATCCTCTTTGCGCCTAGAGGGACCTATATCAAGCAATATTTTGCCTTGTTGGGTGTTCTAGGATCCATTGCGGCTTTGGTTTATCCGGCCTTTGACCCCTTCCCATTCCCTCATATTACTGTACTCAATCTGATTTTTAGTCACTGGGCTTTGTTTGCCAATAGTTTGATTTACCTGCAGGATTTTTACCAGTCGGAAAAACAGGACACCTTACGAATTGTTAAGATCACCTTTGGTATGAATGCAGTCATCTTTTTGGTCAATCTCTTGACAAGTGGAGATTACGGCTTCTTAAAGCGTCCACCAATCATTGGAGACCATGGTTCTCTCTTAAACTACCTCTTGGTCAGCATCGTGATGGTGGCTGGTATTTGCTTGGTCAACCAGCGCTACAAATACAAGATGGCTGAAGAGACTGTTGTTTCGCGTTCGGAATAGAAAAAAGAGTAGATGAGGGAAAGAAATCATGGCACTTTGGAACTTATTTTTCACTAGTCAACCAACATCCCCTCCTCAATTGGGGGTCTGGTATTTCTTATTGCCGACTTCTTTGGTAGTGGTGGGAGTTCTGTCCGTTCGATTTGCTCACTCCAAAAGCTACCAAACCTTTTGGTATTGGGGACAGTTGATCCAGTTGCTGATTATCAACGCTTGGTATCTAGCTGCTCGCTTGCCTCTTTCAGAGAGTCTTCCTTTCTATCATAGCCGGATGGCCATGTGGATCATTCTTTTGGCGCCCAAGGGCAGCTTCAAACAATATTTTGCCCTTGTGGGAGTCTTTGGCTCCATTATGGCCTTGGTTCATCCTGTTTTTTATCCCTACCCTTTTCCTCACGTTTCCTCGATCAACAATGTCTTTGGTCACTGGGCCCTCTTGGCCAACTGTTTGATCTATCTGGTTCAATCCTACCAGGTGGAAGAAGGGGCTGTTTGGAAGATCTGTCAGATGACGTTTGGAGTCAATGCTATTATTGTTCTAGCCAACCTTGTAACGGGCGGAAACTATGGATTTCTGCGTCGGCCACCTGTGCTAGGAGACCATGGCCTTGTGCTCAACTATTTCATCGTGACAGTCCTAATGACGGGGACACTGATCCTCATCAATACGATCGTTCAGTACAGTAAGAAAAGAAGAATACCTGAATCTGTTTAAATAAGGAGACTTTATGCATCATTTTTTCACTACAGAATCAACAGCACCACCAGCAATCTCAGCACTTTGGTATAGTGTGATGGTCTTGTTCGTTGTGACAGCGATCATGATGTCACTTCGCTATTATCAGAATGAGCAATTTCGCAAATGCTTTCAATACTTACAAGGCTTCCAGTTAATTTGCTTGTATCTTTGGTATTTTGCCTACCACATTCCTTGGTCCAACAGTTTACCATTTTATCATTGCCGCTTGGCCATGTTTGCGGTCTTGTTTTTACCAGACAGATGGAAAAGCAAACAGTTCTTTGCCTTGATGGGAGTGAGTGGAGCCATCTTTGCTTTGGGCTATCCAGTCTTTGATCCCTATACTTTCCCTCATATTACAAGCTTTTCTTTCCTCCTCGGACATTACTGTCTTTTAATCAATTCCTTGATTTATCTCTTGAGATGGTATGATCGAAACCTCTTAAAAAATAGTCAGATTGTTCTCTATACCTTTGCCTTAGATTTATTCCTGGTTGGAGTCAATCAATTGACGGGAGGAAATTATGGCTTGATGGCCCGCCCTCCGATTATGAGAGGGGATAAGGTGTGGCTCAATTATCTGGTTGTATCCAGTATTTTAGCCCTTGCTTTATTACTCTTTAATCAGTTCTTCAGTCGCAGAAGTGAGCGGGTGAAAGTGAGAAAATAAATATGATTGAATTAGACTAGAATCGACGGATTTTAGTCTTTCTTTCTGCTCTCAAAGAAGAATCATCATTGAAAAAAGTGCCTATTTTCGCTATAATAGAAAAGATAGAGAAATTGAGGAGAGATCCGATGTAGAGATGAATTTGTAAATTTATCAGAAAATAAAAAGAGAAAGAATTAGGAATATGAACGTACAAGAAGAAATTAAAAAACGCCGTACCTTTGCCATTATCTCCCACCCGGATGCTGGTAAAACGACGATTACAGAGCAGTTGCTCTACTTTGGGGGAGAGATTCGAGAAGCAGGTACCGTAAAAGGGAAGAAAACAGGAAACTTTGCTAAATCTGACTGGATGGATATCGAGAAGCAACGTGGGATTTCGGTAACTTCATCTGTTATGCAGTTCGACTATGATGGCAAACGGGTCAATATCCTAGATACCCCAGGGCACGAGGACTTCTCAGAAGATACTTACCGAACCTTGATGGCGGTGGACGCTGCCGTCATGGTGGTAGACTCTGCCAAAGGGATTGAAGCTCAAACCAAGAAATTGTTTGAGGTTGTGAAACACCGTGGCATTCCCGTCTTTACCTTTATGAATAAGCTGGACCGTGACGGTCGTGAGCCACTGGATCTCTTACAAGAATTGGAAGAAGTCTTAGGTATCGCCAGTTACCCAATGAACTGGCCGATCGGGATGGGGAAAGCCTTTGAGGGACTCTATGATCTTTATAACCAACGTTTGGAACTCTACAAAGGGGATGAACGTTTTGCGAGTCTAGAAGACGGAGACAAGCTCTTTGCCAACAACCCCTTCTATGAGCAAGTAAAAGATGATATCGAACTCTTGCAAGAAGCTGGAAATGAATTTTCAGAAGAAGCCATCCTTGCGGGTGAATTGACTCCCGTCTTCTTCGGCTCAGCCTTAACCAATTTTGGAGTACAGACTTTCTTGGAAACCTTCCTCAAGTTTGCCCCGGAGCCACACGGCCACAAGAAGACAGATGGAGAACTTGTCGATCCTTATGACAAGGATTTCTCAGGCTTTGTCTTTAAAATCCAAGCCAATATGGATCCTCGTCACCGCGACCGGATCGCCTTTGTGCGGATCGTATCTGGCGAATTTGAGCGTGGGATGAGCGTCAACCTGCCTCGTACTGGTAAGGGTGCTAAGTTATCTAACGTAACTCAATTTATGGCCGAAAGCCGTGAAAATGTCAGCAATGCTGTAGCAGGAGACATCATCGGGGTTTACGATACCGGTACTTATCAGGTTGGAGATACTTTGACAGTGGGCAAAAACAAGTTTGAATTTGAACCCCTGCCAACCTTTACGCCTGAAATCTTCATGAAAGTGTCAGCTAAGAACGTCATGAAGCAAAAATCCTTCCACAAAGGGATTGAGCAATTGGTGCAAGAAGGAGCTATTCAGCTCTATACCAATTACCAAACAGGTGAATACATGCTTGGTGCTGTTGGTCAACTTCAGTTTGAAGTCTTTAAGCACCGGATGGAAAATGAATACAATGCCGAAGTGGTCATGAGCCCAATGGGTAAAAAGACCGTTCGCTGGATCAAACCAGAAGACTTAGATGAGCGCATGTCTTCAAGCCGAAATATCTTGGCGAAGGACCGCTTTGACCAACCAGTCTTCCTCTTTGAAAATGACTTTGCCCTCCGCTGGTTTGCGGATAAGTATCCAGATGTTGAGCTGGAAGAAAAGATGGGATAAGGAACGATTCAAAACCGATCCATAACAATAGAATAAGAAAACGGATAAGATCCGTTTTCGCTTTTAAAGGAGAAATAATGGGATTATTAAGTGGTTTGATGGGCAATGCCTCTCAAAAGAATGTTGATAAAGTAGAAAGAGATCTGGAAGATATCTTGGTGCCGGGAGAGCAAGTCACACTTGCTTTTAGCTTGATTCGTGATTTAATCGTCTTTACAGAGTTTCGTTTGATCTTGGTGGATAAGCAAGGAGTAACAGGGAAGAAAACATCCTACAAATCCCTTCCTTATCGCTCCATCTCTCGATTTTCAGTAGAAACTTCCGGTCATTTTGATTTGGATGCCGAATTAAAAATCTGGGTTTCTTCAGCAGTGGAACCTTCAGAAGTTTTACAATTCAAGAGTGACAACAGTGTCATCGAAATTCAGCAAGCATTAGCCAGTGCGGTCTTTAAATAAAATAATCATTTTGATAGAGAACAGTTGAGAAAGGAGACGGAATGTTTATCGAAAAACAATTGGGTCAAGATCGGAAATGGATCAATATCGACTCGGATATGATTGCTGAAAACTCATATCTTTATAAAAAATACGAGATTGACAAAGAAACCATTGAGTACGCGATGGATAAGAACGAACGTGCCCATATGGATTATAATCGAGAAAACGGTACGATCACATTTATCTACAATGTATTGGATTTAGAAAAGGACAAGGAATACTACGAAACCATCCCTATGACCTTTATCGTTCAAGATACGCGACTCGTGACCATCAGTAACCAGGACAATGCCTATATCATTGAACAAATGGTTCGCTATTTGGAAAGCCATGGGGAGTTGTCGATCTATAAGTTGCTTTTTGCAGGTCTTGAAATGATCAGTAATGCTTATTATCCGATTATTGATCGCTTAGATAAGCACAAGGATGAACTCAATCGTTTGCTTCGAAAGACAACGACGACCAAGAATCTTTATGCCCTGTCTGACCTTGAGACCGGTATGGTGTATCTGGTCGCAGCAGCCAAGCAAAATCGGATGTTGCTAGAACATATTAAAGCGCATGCCATTTATCGCAGGATGAATGATGTTGAAAAAGAGCAGTTTGATGATGCCATGATCGAAGCGCGTCAGTTGGCTTCGATGACTGAGTTGATTTCCAATGTCTTGCAACAGTTGTCAGGATCTTACAACAATATCCTAAACAACAACTTGAATGACAACTTGACAACCCTAACCATCTTTGAAGCCTTGTTGGCGGTTTTAGCCGTTATCACCGGTTTCTTTGGAATGAATATCCCTCTTCCTATGACAAAGGATCCCAATGCTTGGATTTATGTATCCGTATGTAGCTTTATATTATGGCTCATTTTGGGAAAGGTTATGCGGTGGATTGTGAAACAAAGATAAAAAAGAGGCTTGGAGAAATCCGAGCCTCTTCGTATCTAGAATAATCTGAGAAATAGGAACCATCTAGACACCTGCCCTCCTCTCCAAAGAAGGGGCAGTGTGAATAGTTCATTGACTGTACAAAATCTTCTTGGAAATAGTAGGAGTAGATTTAATAGTACTGAGTGGTTCTAAATAAATCAGAACGTAGAATAAATCGTTGAATCAGATAAAATGATCCTATTTCTTTATACAGAAATATTTTAGATACTAACTGTATTATACATATTTATTTGTAAAAACGCAAGAACTACCAAAAAAAGTTTTTCCGAAGTTTTTATACTCCTATTTAAAGGGATTCTTGAACGGTGTCAGAAGAAAGTCAGCTAAATCTAGGGGAAACTGCCCTCTTGACTATTTTCAAGTTTTTAAAAATTTTTCCTAAAAAATAAAATTATTCTCCTTTGACTATCATTTGGTCGTCCATTGTGTTATACTAGATAAGTTGCAAACTTGTATGAGAGAAATGCTGGTGAGATGGAACAATTAGAAAAGGAATGTTGGTCAATCTCCCACAAGGAGGATCTTGGTGTCTTTTCGTTTGGAAAACGACTTTAATCAACCAAATCCGCTAGTGCGAAAACATTTTTCGCAGAAGGGAATTCCATAAAAAAACGATTGGGTTTTCCTTTAGATGAGTCTTGCGACAGGTAACCGGGAAGGAGACTTCCTATGCAATCAGTGCGTTTTCGCATTGAAAAGAAGTGTGATAAAGTGGCTTCGCACCACTTTTTAGAAAGAAGAAAGAATTGAAATTCAATGAATTTAACTTATCTGCTGAATTATTAGCAGAAATTGAAAAAGCTGGCTTTGTAGAAGCGAGCCCCATCCAGGAACAAACCATTCCTTTGGCCCTTGAAGGAAAAGATGTCATTGGTCAGGCACAAACAGGGACCGGTAAAACGGCTGCTTTTGGTCTTCCAACTTTGGAGAAGATTGATGTTGATAACACAGTAATCCAAGCCCTTGTTATTGCCCCGACACGTGAGTTGGCGGTTCAAAGTCAGGAAGAACTCTTCCGTTTTGGACGCAGCAAGGGTGTCAAAGTCCGCTCTGTCTATGGTGGATCAAGCATCGAAAAGCAAATCAAAGCCTTGAAGTCAGGTGCTCATATCGTTGTGGGAACCCCTGGACGCTTGCTAGATTTGATCAAGCGCAAGGCCTTGAAACTCGATCATATTGAAACCTTGATCTTGGATGAAGCAGATGAAATGCTCAATATGGGCTTTTTGGAAGATATCGAAGCTATCATTAGCCGTGTTCCAGAAACACGTCAAACTTTGCTCTTTTCAGCAACGATGCCAGAAGCCATCAAACGCATTGGTGTTCAGTTTATGAAAGAGCCAGAACACGTTAAGATCGCAGCCAAAGAATTGACAACTGACTTGGTCGATCAATACTATATTCGTGTCAAAGAAGGCGAAAAGTTTGATACCATGACTCGATTGATGGATGTCGAGCAACCGGAGCTTGCCATTGTCTTTGGTCGGACTAAACGCCGGGTCGATGAATTGACGCGTGGCTTGAAGATCCGTGGTTTCCGAGCAGAAGGGATTCACGGAGATTTGGATCAAAACAAACGTCTTCGTGTACTTCGTGACTTTAAAAATGGGAACTTGGACGTCTTGGTGGCAACGGACGTTGCGGCACGTGGTTTGGATATTTCAGGTGTGACTCATGTCTACAACTACGATATTCCACAAGATCCAGAAAGCTATGTTCACCGGATCGGACGGACAGGTCGTGCTGGGAAAACAGGGCAATCCATTACCTTTGTTTCGCCAAATGAAATGGGCTATTTGCAAATCATTGAGAACTTGACTAAAAAGCGGATGAAGGGAATGAAACCTGCAACAGCAGCAGAAGCCTTCCAAGCGAAAAAACAAGTAGCGCTGAAGAAAATTGAGCGAGACTTTGAGGATGAAAAAATCCGAACTAACTTTGAGAAGTTTGGTAAGGATGCTCGCAAATTGGCTGCAGAATTCACTCCTGAAGAATTGGCTATGTATATCTTAAGCTTGACCGTTCAAGATCCAGATAGTCTTCCAGAAGTTGAAATTGCGCGTGAAAAACCATTGCCATTTAAACCATCTGGTGGTGGCTTTGGTGGGAAAGGCAAAGGGGGCCGTGGAAATGGCCGTCGTGGAGACCAACGCCGTGACCGAAATCGCAGAGATGACCGTGAAGGTGGACGCCGTGATTTCAAACGCAAGTCCAATAAAAATAGCCGAGACTTTGAAGGTAAAGGCAACAAACGTCCTCATCGTACTTCTAATGAAAAGAAAAATGGCTTTGTCATCCGCAACAAAGGGGATAAATAAGTCCTAAAGACGGTCTAGCAATAGGCCGTCTTTTTAATGAAAATCAAAAATACAAGGGTTAACTAGCTGTTAACCCTTGTATATTTATAAGGAGACCTAAATGATAACTGACTCTTTTAGAAAAAATGTATCATGATAAGGAGCATCCTAAAAAAGTCAGAAAACAGAAAGAACGGATTCCTAAAACGGAATGTTTCTGTTAACATATTAAGTTTACAATTATTTCTGAGCTTTGTCAAGGTTTTTTTCTTATTTTTTTAAAAATTTTTAACGAAAAAGATAAAAATTGACAATCTTAGCTAAAAGGTTATAATGAATATAATAACTATATTAATTATAAAGAGGTGGCGTCCATGGTGATTGCATTAAAAAACGATGATCTAGAACTACAATGTAAGACATTTGGAGGGGAATTGAGCTCCATTCGAAGTAAAGAAGGCATAGAATATCTCTGGCAAGGGGATCCAGAGTATTGGTCAGGACAAGCGCCTGTTTTGTTTCCAATTTGCGGAAGCGTTCGTAATGGCCAAGTACAGTATCATCTAAAAGATGGAGTGAAGACCGGTCAGCTGCCAAGACACGGTCTCATTAGGAAGAGAGAGTTTGAACTCAAAGAACAAACAGACCATCGTCTTGTCTTTGAAATCACCTCTAACGAAGAGAGCCTGCAAAATTATCCCTACCATTTTCGAGTTGAAATCGTTTATGAATTACAAGGGAAAGAAATCACCATCACCTATCGTGTACAAAATCTAGAGTCTGATCAAGTCATGCCTTATTTCATTGGAGGGCATCCAGCCTTTCATTGTCCCCTTTTAGCAGATGAAGACTATGAAGACTACGAGTTGATTTTTGAAAAAGAAGAAAGCTGTAGTGTCCCTCTCTTGTTCACAGAAACTGGATTGGTCGATCGCCTGCAGCGGACGCCATTTTTCGATCATAAGCGTAGCCTACCTTTGCGACATGAACTATTTGAAAAAGATGCCATTATTTTAGATCAGTTAGCCTCTAAATCTGTGAAGCTTATCTCGAAAAAGTCAGGTAAAGGTTTGGAATTTGATTTTGCAGATTTTGAAAATCTGGTCCTTTGGTCTACTAATAACAAGGGGCCCTTCATTGCCTTAGAGCCTTGGACAGGTATTTCCACATCTGCAGAAGAGGGCGATTTCTTCGAAGACAAAAAAGGTGTGATCCAGTTGGACCCTCAAGAGACACGGAGTCATCAGTACCGTATCACCATTTTGTAAATGAAAAACCGTTGGACTATGGAGTCCGACGGTTCTTTTTGATATAGTTTAGTTTTTCCTGGCGCGATTTCTTTTTAAAGAGAGCTTCGGCAGACATCGCAGAGGGTTTATCTGGATAGGATTCTTTGTAAAGAAGTTTAACGGGGAGGCGAGCCCGTGTGTATTTGGCCCCTTTTCCAGCATTGTGAGTCTTCAGGCGTTTTTCGACATCAGTGGTATAGCCAGTGTAGAGAGAGCCATCCGCACACTCTAAAACATACATGTAAGCCTTAGTTTCCATAGTAGATCTCATGAATCTCGTCTGTATAGCTGCCATCTTCATTGTGAATAAAGAGAGGAGGCAGAATTTTTAAACCATCCAGTGAGCCATCCTTGATCGCCTCAATCAATAACATATTCGCCTCTTTGGTCACTTTTGGATAGACAAACTGGATCCGCTTAGGTGCAAGATTGTAACGCTTCATGGTTTCGATGATATCTAAAAAGCGATCTGGACGATGGACCATCGCTAAGCGACCATTTGATTTGAGAACCCGCTGGGCCACATGGCAAATCTCATCTAAATTGGTGGTAATTTCATGCCGTGCTAAGAGGTAGTGTTCGCTCTCATTGAGATTGGAATGCTCATCTACCTTGAAATAAGGAGGATTACAGAGGATAATATCCACCTTACTCCCCTTGATATGTCGAGGCAAATGCTTGAGGTCATCGGTGATCATGGACATTTGCTGGTTCAAGCCATTGAGGGCAATCGAGCGGGTAGCCATATCTGCTAAACGTTCCTGAATTTCGACACCAATGATCTGAGCCTCTGTTCGGGTACTTGCAAATAGTCCCACAGCTCCATTTCCAGCGCAGAGATCCACGATCAATCCTCGCTTGGGCAATTTTGGAAAACGCGAGAGCAGGACGCTATCCACGGAGTAACTAAAAACTTCCCGATTTTGTATGATTTTTACATCACTTGAAAAGAGTTGGTTGACGCGCTCGCCGTCTTTTAATTCGATATCTGTCATGGCTCTATTATAGCATGAAAAGAGGCTCGGGGAAAGATGATAATTTTTGATATATTAAAATAATATTTTTTTGTAAAAACGCTTTCTTTTCTTATTTAAATATGTTACTATATATTAAAAAAATGGGAGGTTTTGTAAATGAACAAATCGAAAAAATGGTTTGGCTTGGGGGTAACATTGCTTTCAGCAAGTATACTAGTAGCCTGTGGAAATTCTAGTAGTAAGTCTGATGATACTTCAAAAGAAGCTAAAACAGAGAAAAAGGCATCTACTGAGAAGAGTAGTGAAAAGAAATCAACCTATGCAATTGGTGATAAGATTGTTTTTGATAAACAAGCTGAGTACACTATTACAAATGTTGAATGGACTGATGAACGGAATGATTTTGATAAAACAAATCCCGATAAAGTATTAAAAGTGACCTATAATGTGAAAAATCTATCAGATAGTGATCTAGCAGTTGGGGTTGACATTGATCTATTTGTTGGTGGAAATAAAATGGAGACTTATCCTAATACAAATACAATGGGGTCAATTTCACCGGGTCGATCAATGGAAGGTGCTGTACAACATTTTGGTGTAAAAGGGGATGGCAAATTAGAACTGGAAATAAAACCATTTGCTGCATTTAATGAAAAACCTGCGATTGTTGCTTTTGATGCACCGTAAAAAAAGTTGAGAGTAAAACTCTCAACTTTTTTTAATCAAATTCATATTTTTGGAGAATCGTAGTGAGGATAAAGACTCCTGTAAAGATAGCCATCAATGCCAGATAAACTGGGAAAGTAGTGGCTGTAAGGAGGGAAATCTCGATCAAGTTTTTCAACACGACCGCAGATGCGTAGAATCCTACTACAGAGAAGAGGATGAGGAGGGCCCTCCAGATATTTAGTGGCAGGCAAGCACGGATAACGGATAGGAAACCGATGGAGCCAAGTAAGTAGTAGGATACAGTAGACATATCGGCTGCAGACCAACCATGGCTTGCTCCCCAAAGGTGAATAAACAAGACACTAAAGACGACCATCAAGGCGCTTGGTAAGGCTAACAGAAGGGAACGTCTCAAGAAGTGTTTTTCAACCGGTTTGATATTGCGTTCAAAGGTCAACACAAATGGTGGGAATCCTTCGACGAATTGGTCAATCAGGGTGATTTGAATAGGGATGAAAGGGAAAATCAGCAAATAGTTGACGTTAAAGAAGAGAGCACTGGCAATACAGATGATAGCCAAGAGGAAGGAATAGATCGTTTTGATAAAGAAGATTGGAGCGATTCGTCCAATGTTATTCACCACACGACGGCCTTCAAAAAGAATTTCTGGAACGTCATTAAAGTCAGAGTTCAAAAGAACAATATTGGCAATTTGACGGGTTGCTGGATCTCCCTCGGCCATCACGATGGAGCAGTCTGCTTCGCGAAGAGCAAGGATATCATTGACCCCATCTCCTGTCATAGCAGTCGTCCGACCAGCTGCTTTCAAGGTTTGGATAAGCAGTTTTTTCTGGTGAGGAGACACACGCCCAAAGATAGCTGTTTCTTCTGCTTGATCCACTAATTGATCATCAGAAATTTTTGAACAATCGATGTAGTTTTCATAATTTTTGAAGCCAGCTTGTTGAGCGATATAAGAGACCGTCACAGGGTTGTCACCGGAGATGATTTTGAGATCCACTCCTTGAGAGCGCAAATACTCAAGAGTATCTGAAGCCCCTTCACGAATGGGGTCTGTAATCTCAATAACCGCAATCCCTTCAAGATTTTCAGGCAGTTTCAATTCCTGCATGCTGATCAGTTCTGAACTGTGAGCCAAGACGAGCACGCGCGATCCACGAGCTTGTGCTTCGACGACAGGAGCTGGATTTTCTTGAAGGAGCATTTCAGGAGCACCGAGAAAGACGGTTCCAAGGTTGGATAGGTGCATGGCTCCCCATTTCCGATCACTTGAGAAAGGAATAATGTTTTCCGCAGTATAAGCATGCTCCAACTCCCCATAAGCCTTGCGAATAGCTTGAGCAGTAGGATTGGTGTCCTCGCTATTTTGCATGTAAGCTGAAAGGATAACTTTGATGGTTTCCTCAGAAAAATGATCAGATAAGCTATAGAGAGCTTCGACTGTCATCTTCCCTTGAGTGATGGTACCGGTCTTATCAAGACACAAGGTATCCACACGCGCCAAGGTTTCTACTGAGTACATTTCTTGGACAAGAACCTTGCGCATACCGAGCTTAATAACCGCTGTCAAAAGAGACGTAACTGTCAGTAAGGCAATTCCTTTTGGCAACATTCCCAGGAGAGCTGTGGAAGAATTCACGACAGAATCCTTGATTGGCAGCATCTTGATCAACAATGCTTCAAAGAAGAGGGCAAGGCCAAATGGGATGATAATTTTACCAGTGAAGCTAGAAATTTTCGCTAAGTTATAAAGAATACGCGAATTGATAGGCTTCAAGGTTTTAGCTTCCATCATCAGTTTGTTGGCATAGTTGTTTGCTCCAACTCGCTTGACACGGGCATAGACTTGACCACTGGCAATATAACTACCAGAAAGCAGTTCATCACCAACTTCTTTTAAGACCAGATCACTCTCACCAGTCAGCATAGCCTCATTGGCTTCAGCGATACCAGACATGACTTCGGCATCACTAGGGATCTGCTCACCCGAAGACAAGAGCATTAAATCACCTAGAACAAGCTTTTCTGGTGGAATCGCATCTTTTTCCCCGTCACGAATGACAGTCACTAGCTCACGACTCATGAGGTTGAGCTTATCAATCATCCGTTTAGCGCGCATCTCGGTCATGATCCCTGTAATGGCATTGAAGCAAATGACTGCGAAAAAGATCATATTGCTCCAGGCCTGTACAGCAGCCAAGGCCACGGCAATCACAAAGTTTAAGGTATTAAACAAGGTGAAGACGTTGCGCTTGATAATTTGCCAGGTACTGGTACTTGTATTCGTTGTAAAATCATTGGTTTGTCCGCGATCCATTTTCTTGCGGACTTCACTGAGGGACAAGCCCTTTAAATCAATAGTTTCCATAGACAATATGATATCATTTTTTTGAGAAAAAGACTATCTAGAATCGGTCCGCTGAGACAATTTTTATCTAAAAAAGGTTTGCGGTCAAAATCAGGATACGGTATAATAAGAAAGAACCTTTTACAGGATGGAATATCTTGTAGAGAGACGAATGAAATGGATTTGAGGAATAACTATGTTTTATACCTACTTACGTGGCCTTGTTGCCTTTATTCTTTGGGTTTTAAATGGGAATGCCCATTACCATCATAAGGACAATATTCCAGATCGGGAAGAGAACTACATCTTGGTATCCCCTCACCGGACTTGGTGGGATCCGGTCTATATGGCCTTTGCGACTAAGCCAAAGCAGTTTATCTTTATGGCAAAAAAAGAGCTCTTCACCAATCGTATTTTTGGCTGGTGGATTCGCATGTGTGGGGCTTTTCCGATTGACCGTGAAAATCCAGGAGCAGAAGCCATTAAGTATCCTGTCAATATGCTGAAAAAGAGCAACCGTTCTTTGATTATGTTCCCAAGTGGAAGTCGTCATTCTCAAGACGTCAAAGGCGGTGTTGCCATCATTGCCAAAATGGCGAAGGTCCGTATCATGCCAGTGACTTATACTGGCCCAAGAGACTTGAAAGGGTTGGCAACGGGTGAACGCATTGATATGAACTTTGGACATCCCATTGATATTTCGGATATTAAAAAGATGAATGACGAAGGAGTGGCAGAAGTTGCCCGCCGTATCCAAGAGGAGTTTGATCGCTTGGATGCGGAAGCACAAGCGATCAACACCCCAACAAAACCTTTTATCTTGATTCGTTTGTTAAAAATCCTTTTGATTCCCCTTGTCTTAGTCGTTGGCATCTTGACCTTGCTCTTTAGTTACCTAGCAAGCTTTGTATGGGATCCAGACAAACATCGGAAAAATAAGTAAAAAAGCTGAGAGTTTTTCTCAGTTTTTTTTATTTTTACGAATAATAAAAGTGAGAGGAGGTTTCTTATGGAGGATATCATCGAAAAAATCAAAGAATATAAGCTCTTTTTAGCTCTTACTGCTATCGGACTCTTACTTGGAGGGTATTTTCTTTTTCATCGACCTCAGTCAAGTGCATCCACCATACCGGATCTTTATCAGTCTTCTAGTTCAACTTCGAGCAAAGAAAAGGTGCAGACCGCTAGTTCTAAAGAAGAAAAGACGGCGACTTCTGTGTCTGATGCACCTGAGATCATTACCGTCGATGTCAAAGGAGCCGTCAAACAACCAGGGGTCTATGAGTTGCGCTCCGATAGCAGAGTCCACGATGCCATTCATAAGGCGGGTGGGATGACAGCCGATGCCAATAGTCAATCGGTCAATTTGGCGCAAAAACTCTCCGATGAAGCAGTGATCTATGTGGCTAAAGAAGGAGAGGATGTTCCAGCACTTGGAAGTTCAGAAAGTTCTGCAACTTCGTCAGCGCCAGCAGAAAAAACAGGCAAGGTCCATTTAAATCGAGCAACCGAATCAGAGCTCCAGACCGTATCAGGCATTGGACAGAAACGTGCCCAGGACATTATCGCCTATCGCGAGGCAAATGGGCCTTTTCGATCTGTGGATGATCTGAAGAATGTTTCAGGAATCGGAGAGAAAACACTGGAGAAACTAAGAGATGCTTTCACGGTGGATTAAAGACCTTCCTTTTTCGCTTGTCCATCTCGCCTTTGTACTCCTATGGCTGTATTTTAGTACCTATCAACCATCTTGGCTTTCGATCAGCGGTCTAGTAGTAGTGGGAATTTTAGCGGTTCATCACTATAAAGGGGAGCGCTCAAGTTTGCTAGGGCTTGCTTTAGCAACCCTTTGTTTTGCAGCCTTCTTTGTCTTTCAGCGAATACAGGATCATCCAGTACAAGCAGAAAGTCAGCTGCCACCCCACTTACGTCTGATTCCAGATACCATCAAGATCAATGGGGACGCCCTGTCTTTTCGTGCTAAAAATCAGGGAAGGATCTACCAAGTCTTCTACACTTTAAAATCAGAAAAAGAAAAACAGCAGTGGCAAAGTCAAACTCATTTGTTGGAGTTGACGTATAAAGGTGCTATAGAAGAGCCAGAAGGGCAGCGAAATTTTAGAGGATTTGACTATCGGTCTTATTTGGAAACACAGGGGATTCACTATCAAATAAAAATTGAAGCGATCCAATCCGCACTTCCTAGACAGACTTGGAATGTTTTCGATTGCCTATCTCAATGGAGGCGCCAAGCCATTGTTTGGAGCAAGGAGCACTTTCCGCAACCGATGAACCAGTATATGACCGGCCTTCTTTTTGGCTATTTAGATACGGATTTTGAAGAGATGGATCAGCTTTACACGAGTTTGGGAATCATCCATTTATTCGCCTTATCTGGGATGCAGGTCGGCTTTTTCATTAATGGGATCCGGAAAGCTCTCTTACGTCTAGGAATCTTGCAAGAGACAGTCGATATCTGGATGGTTCCAATTTCTTTGGTCTATGCTGGCTTGACAGGTTTTTCAGTTTCAGTGGTTCGTAGTCTCTTGCAGAAGATCCTCTCTCAAAAGGGGATCCGAGGGATGGAGAATATGGCGATGACCTTGATGATCTTAATGGTGCTCATGCCCAAGTTTCTTCTGACAGCTGGAGGGGTCTTGAGTTGTGCCTACGCCTTTATTTTGACCTTGGTAGATACCAGTTCTTATTCAGGACTTAAAAAGCTACTAGTGGAAAGTTTCTGGATTAGCCTGGGAATTTTGCCCCTTTTGACCTATTACTTTAGTGTCTTTCAACCGTGGTCACTCCCTTTAACCTTCCTCTTTTCTTTCTTATTTGACCTTGTCCTTCTTCCAGGTTTAACGGTGCTATTTATCTTATCGATTCTAAAGCCCCTTACAATTTTTAACAGTTTCTTTCTTCTCATAGAGGAGTGTATTCGTTGGATTTCAAAGCTCACGTCGCTACCTTTGGTATTTGGTCAGCCGACGGGACCAGCTCTGATTGCTCTCTTCCTTCTTTTAGGAATCTTGTATGATCTTCGAAAGCAAAAAAAACGTCGTTTCCTGTTAATAGGCATGATTCTACTCATCTTTTGTTGGACCAAGCATCCTTTAGAAAATGAGATTACCATGGTGGATATCGGTCAAGGAGATAGTATCTTTTTACGCGATTGGAAAGGAAGAACCATATTGATTGATGTCGGAGGACGTGTCACTTTTAAAAGTGGAGAAAAGTGGCAAGAGCGCAGTCAATCTGCCAATGCGGATCAAACCTTGATTCCCTATCTCAAGAGTCGAGGTGTTGGAAAACTTGATGCTTTGGTCTTGACTCATACAGACCAGGACCATATGGGTGATATGGTGGAGGTTGCCAAACAAATCCCAGTTAAAAAAGTGTATGTCAGTCCAGGTAGTCTAACTAATTCTCAATTTCGAGAGAAATTGCAACAGCTTCATAGTCCGATTAAAGTAGTCCAGAGAGGAGATCAACTACCTATTTTTGATCATCATCTAGAAGTCTTATCCCCTGATGAAGTGGGGGATGGTAAAAATGATGATTCGATTGTCCTCTATGGGCAGTTCTTTCAGAAACGATTTTTGTTCACGGGTGATTTGGAAGAAACTGGAGAGAAAAAACTATTGAAAAACGATCCACAATTACAAGTAGATGTCTTGAAAGTAGGCCACCACGGTTCTAAAGGTTCCTCTAGTGATGTGTTTTTAGATCAGTTACATCCTCAGTTGGCCTTGATCTCTGTTGGAAAGAAAAATCGCTACCAACATCCCCATAAAGAATTGCTCGATCGTCTAGAGGAACGCTCTATTTCTTATCTTCGTACCGATGAAAGGGGAGCAATTCGCTTGATTGGGTGGGACCATTGGAGGGTAGAAACGGTCCACTAGAGACGAGGAGAGGTTTGCTTTCTATGCTGAAAATTGCTATTATAGAAAGTGAAATCAATGTAAAGGTAGAATCGTATGAACGCATTTAAGCAATTTTGGATACAGTATGCAGATTTTTCAAGTAAGACCAGTCGGGCCCATTTTTGGCTAGCTTTTTTCTGGAATTCCCTGATTTCTTTGCCTCTTTGGGTTTTTTACATCGTGACCTCTTTATCCCATCAAAATGCTCAAGAAACGCTCAATTTTTCAACTGTTCATTCTAAGACAGGTTTATGGGCGCTCGCTTTCTTAGCATTCTTTTACTTCCTCATTTTAGTACCCAGTCAAGCCATTTGTGTACGTCGCTTGCGGGATGCGGGAATCCATTGGTCTTGGATCTTTTTGAACCTTGGACCGGTTCTGCTCTATTTGTTGACGGGGCTAGATATTTTCCTATTTCTTTGGGGGATTACAGTTATTTCTCTCTTGATTCTCATGATGCTTCCAGGGAAAAACACCTTCCCACAACCAGTAGAAACTCCTATGGGAGTGGCTTCTGAACCACAGGTCACAGCGACAGGGGGGAGCTTTGGCGGCAACTCGTTTGAGCAAATTCCAAATTTTGTAGCAGCACCTGATTTGTCTGATGAAAAACCACCATTGGAACAAAAAATGGCTGCTGAACACGAAATACACTAGACTGATAGAGATAAGAGAGTTTCATGCAAGCAATTACCGACATTAAACATCTGACGGTTCAAACTCTGCCTCCTATTCTTGTCTTGACGGGTGAGGATGTAGGTCAATTTGAATGGTTAAAAAAAGACATTTTAAAAAAAATAGGCTATGATCCCTCAGATTTGAATTATTCTTATTTTGATATGAAGGAAGCCTCCTATGCTGAAGTCGAGCTAGATTTGGTCAGTCTTCCCTTTTTTGCAGATGAAAAAATCGTGATTTTGGATCACTTATTGGATTTGACCACTGCCAAAAAACGCAATTTAACCGATGAAGATCTGAAGCAATTTGAAAATTATCTGGAAAATCCTTCTGAATCAACCCGTTTGGTGATATTTGCAGAAGGAAAATTAGATAGTAAGCGTCGCTTAGTCAAACTCCTAAAACGGGATGCCCAGATCATTGAAGCAACAACACCTAAAGAGCAAGATTTAAAGCGTTATTTTGCAAGTCAGGCCCAAGAATTGGGCTTGCAGTTTGTGGGCGATTCCTTGGACCAGCTACTCTTAAAATCTGGCTATGATTTTGGAGAGTTACAGAAGAATCTCGCTCTGTTGCAGGCTTATAAAGAAGATGGTCAGATTACCCTCCAAGATATCAAGGAGGTTGTTCCAAAGTCCTTGCAAGATAATATTTTTGATCTGACACAGATGATTCTCAAACGCCAAATCGATCAAGCCCGGAATTTGGTTAAGGATCTCCGCTTACAAGGAGAAGATGAAATAAAATTGATCGCTATTTTGTTGGGACAATTCCGAATGTTTTCTCAAGTTAAAATTTTCTCAGAAGAAGGCCAATCCGAAAGCCAAATTGTAGCGAGCTTGTCGGAGTTGTCAGGACGCAAGGTCAATCCTTATCAGGTGAAGTTTGCCTTACGGGATAGCCGCAGGCTTTCCTTGTCCTTTTTGAAGCAAGCTATGATAACCTTCATCGAGACGGATTATGCGATTAAAAGTGGAACATATGAAAAAGACTACTTATTTGATTTGGCCCTGTTGAAAGTAGCTAATAACGTCTAACGATGAATGAAATCGCAAGCAGATTAGTTGAATAATTTAGCTGTTTACGTTATCATCAAGTCAGTAATAAAGAAAAGAGGACCATAAAATGGCTATCATTTTACCAGAATTACCATATGCTTATGATGCATTGGAACCTTATATCGATGAAGAGACCATGCATTTGCACCATGATAAACACCATCAAACATATGTAAACAATGTGAATGCAGCTCTTGAAAAACATCCTGAAATTGGAGAAGACCTTGAAAGCTTGTTAGCTGATGTTGAATCCATTCCAGCTGACATTCGCCAAGCTGTGATCAACAATGGTGGTGGTCATTTGAACCACGCTCTTTTCTGGGAATTGATGACTCCAGAACAAACAGCTCTTTCAGCAGAACTTGCTGCAGCGATTGATGCTACATTTGGTTCATTTGAAGACTTCAAAGCAGCCTTCACAGCAGCAGCAACGACACGTTTTGGTTCTGGCTGGGCATGGTTGGTTGTCAACAAAGAAGGCAAACTCGAAGTGACTTCAACAGCAAACCAAGATACACCAATCTCTGAAGGTAAAACACCAATCCTTGGTTTGGATGTTTGGGAACATGCCTACTACGTGAAATACCGTAACGTACGTCCTGACTACATCAAAGCTTTCTTCTCAGTGATTAACTGGAATAAAGTGAATGAATTGTTTGCAGCAGCAAAATAATAAAATGAAGGAATCTATAAGAGCAAGTATTGGCTCTTATAGATTTTTTTATTTGCATCCGAAAAATCGGAGTATAATTTCTTGCGTTTGGTCAGGAAAATGATACACTAGTAGGAGTGTGTCTTACTTGTCTGAAGCCTGGTTTGAAGGGCCTAGGCAAGGAAAAGATAAACCTTAAAATGAAAACTGAAACATTCAGGGAGAAATGAAATGACTAGTATTACCATTACTAAAGGAGCCGTTGAGACGCCTATCTATTTGCGGATGTTGAATCGTCATGGCTTGATTGCAGGTGCAACAGGAACAGGAAAAACGGTTACTCTCAAGGTCCTAACAGAAAAATTAAGCAAAGAAGGTATTCCGGTCTTTCTAGCCGATATCAAGGGAGATTTATCTGGCTTAGCCAAAGCCGGGCAATGGACGCCAAAACTGGAAGAACGCTACAAGCTTCTTGGGATCACAGATCCGTTTGAGCCACAAGCCTTCCCTGTTCGATTGTGGGACGTCTTTGGCCAAGCTGGTCATCCTGTTCGGGCGACTGTCGAAGGGATGGGGTCATTGCTTTTTTCTCGTCTGCTTGATTTGAATGAAACCCAATCAGGAATTCTCGCAATTGTCTTTAAAGTGGCCCAAGAGAAAGATTGGCCCTTGATTGATTTGAAGGACCTACAAAGCCTTTTAAAGGAAGTCTATGAACACAGTTCAGACTATTCGGCCCAATATGGCAATATCACCAAACAATCTGTCGGAGCGATCCAAAGAAGTCTCTTGGTTCTCGAAGAAGAAGGAGCAGACCAATTTTTCGGAGAGCCCGCACTTGATTTAAATGACTTCATGCAACTCGATGCATCTGGTCGTGGTTATATCAATATTCTTTCGGCTACAAAGCTCTTTCATTCACCAAAATTGTACTCAACCTTTTTGATTTGGATGCTGTCTCGTCTTTTTGAAACACTTCCAGAGGTTGGGGATCCTGAAAAGCCAAAATTGGTCTTCTTCTTTGATGAAGCGCATCTTCTCTTTAAGGATGCAAGCAAGCTCTTTCTTGAGAAGGTCGAGCAAGTGGTACGCCTGATTCGTTCGAAGGGTGTAGGGATTTACTTTATTACCCAAAATCCTCAAGACCTTCCAGAATCTGTTTTGGCACAGCTTGGAAATCGTGTTCAGCATGCGCTTCGAGCTTATACACCCAAAGAAATGAAGGCAATTAAGGTTGCTGCCCAAAGTTTTCGTCCAAATCCAGATTTTGATACAGAAACAGTGATCACAGAGTTAGGGACAGGGGAAGCCTTGGTTTCTTTCCTGAATGAAAAGGGACAGCCTAGTGTGGTTGAGCGTGCTTACATTCTCTCTCCTCAATCGAGTTTTGACCTCTTAAATGAGAGTGAACAATTGGCCTTGATCACAACATCGCCTTTCCATCAAAAGTATGCGACGACGATTGATCGGGAATCTGCCTATGAAAAATTAGCAGCTAAAGCAAGCAAGGAAGCACAAGAAGAAGAGCAAAAAGAAGCAGAAAAAGAACGAGCTGCGGCAGAAAAAGCAGAGCAAAAACGCAGTCCAGGTCGCCCAAGAAAATCCAGTCTTGAAAAAGCCAAGGATTCCTTCTTGAGTTCCTTATTCCGGACGATTGCGCGTGAGATCGCTAAGCTAATTATGGGCTCCTTTAAACGGAAATAACCCTTTTATGAAAAGAAAAAAACTTTTTAAAAAGAAACCGTTTTCTCTTTCTGATAATTCTTGTTATTTTCAGTAGAATCTTTTATAATTAATCTCGTATGAAAAAATATTTTAATCTACGCTCGATCATGATTGCGGTCAGTATTTTATTGTGCTTAGTGGGAACAAGCGCACTGGGCTACTTGCATGTTACGCAACCAACAGCATCAGCAATTGAAAAAAAAGCAAAGAAAACAAAAGAAGCAAAAGAACAAGATATCGAAAAGTCTACCCCTGAGACGAAAAAACCACGTGTCAAATCTCCTGAAGCTAAGCAAGCAGTAGTAGATGCAGACATGGAAACGATGAGTGCTTATGGCCTTGTCTATGATTATGCTAATAAGGGTTTGGTAGAGGTTGTTCAGGATTTCCTAGCGGAAAGTGGGATTGATCCGTCACAAGTTGCCTTCACGTATCGCAATGCCATTACTGGAGAGCAATTTGCCATGAATGATCTTCAACCAATGACGGCAGGTAGTACCTATAAGCTACCCTTGAACATGTTGGTGGTGGATGAAGTTGCAAAGGGCAAACTGAATTTAACAGACCGATTTGACATTACCAATACCTACTATGAATATGTAGGGGAGCATGACAATTACGTTGCTGCCTTTGATGGAGCTATGTCTATCCCTGATATGCAGCGCTATTCATTGGTTTACTCTGAAAATACCCCAGCCTATGCTTTGGCAGATCGTTTAGGAGGGATGGAGCAAGCGCGTAAGTTGTTCAGTCGCTATGGTCAATCTCGTTCACCAGAGGTTAAAACCTTTAGCGAAGATAATAAAACGACAACGGATTATTACATCCATGTCTTGGAATATCTTTGGAATCATCAAGAAAAATATGCAGATTTACTAGAACTGATCGGGGAGTCTTTCCCAGGTGAGTACTATAAAAAATTCTTGCCAGATTTGGTGATTCAACAAAAGCCAGGGTATGTTGCTGAAGCACTTAATGTGGATGCGATTGTCCGTGAATCGACTCCTTATTTGGTTGCCATCTACACTGCAGGACTTGGAGGTACGACTCCAGAAAGTTCTGAAATCAGTGGCGTTGGTCTTTATCAATTGGGACAATTGGCTTATGTTATCAATGAATGGCATCGTGTCAATATGAATGAATAATCGACAAAAGGTCTGAGTTTTGCTCAGACCTTTTCTTCTAACAAAGTATCATGAAAATGACTTGGTGTTTCGAATTACTTTTCTGTTCTAAAGAGACTTCTTTCCCTTTTCTATAAAAAGTATGTTATACTACTAATAGTAATAAGAGGAAGTATAGACATGATTACAAAGGAAGATTACCAGTTGCTCCGCTCGCATCCAGCCTTTTCTGCGCTACCAGTGGAGCTATTTGATAAATTAGCTGTTGAAATTCATGCCAGGGATATCCCCAAGGGACAAATTTTATTTTATGCAGGAGATAGGCGGGAGCGCATTTTTCTTCTGGCAAAAGGCTTTGCTCGTATTGAGCAATTTGATTCGTCTGACCAATTCTCCTATATGGATTATGTAAAGAAGGGGGCTCTGTTCCCTTATGGTGGGATGTTCCAGGATGAGCGTTACCACTATACAGCTAGTGCTGTGACGGATTTGCGTTGTTTCGTGATTCCCGTCAATCTCTATGAATTATATGCCCAAGAGAGCAAGGAGCAGTTGCTCTTTATTATGAGAAAGCTCTCCTCCATCCTAGAATTTCAAGAGTTGCGCTTGCGCAATGTCGTGACAGCTAGTGCCAGTGAGCGTGTGATTCAATCCTTAGCCATTCTGTGCAAGGACTATGAAAGCCTTGGAAATCAACTTCCATTTCCAATTAGTATGAAGGAAATGGCCAAATTAGCAGCCACAACTCGAGAAACTGTCAATCAAGTTTTAAAGAAACTCATCGATTCTCATAAGATCCAGTATGAGAGAAAACAACTAACTTTTCTAGATACAGCCTACTTTTTAAAAAGTTTTGAAGAGATCAACTAATTTGTTGATCTTTTTTTATTTTTTACAAAAAAATATATATTCATAAAAATAATATAAAAGGCAAAATATGCAAAGAAAACGCTTCATATTAACTAAAAAATAGGAAGGATTCAAAAAAACGCCAAATTCTTTGCATTCAAAAAGTAGAATCCTTTGTGAAAGCGGTATCATTAAAGACTATAATAACAACTGTAATAAGCTTGTGAACAAGCTCAAAGAAAAAAGGAGGATGACAGATGTCAACTAAACCAATTCATGTTTTCTCAGAAATTGGAAAACTGAAAAAAGTAATGTTGCACCGTCCAGGTAAAGAGTTGGAAAACTTGATGCCTGACTATCTAGAGCGTCTTCTTTTTGATGATATTCCATTCTTGGAAGATGCACAAAAAGAACACGACAATTTTGCTCAAGCGCTTCGTAACGAAGGAATCGAAGTACTTTATCTTGAAAAATTGGCAGCTGAGTCATTGACTACTCCAGAAATTCGCGAACAATTCATCGAAGAATATCTTGATGAAGCAAACATTCGTGGACGCCAAACTAAAAACGCTATTCGCGAAATCCTTCGTGGTATTGAAGACAACCAAGAATTGGTTGAAAAAACAATGGCTGGTTTTCAAAAAGCTGAGCTTCCAGAAATTCCAGAAGCTGACAAAGGCTTGACTGACCTTGTTGAATCTGACTACCCATTTGCGATCGATCCAATGCCAAACTTGTACTTCACACGTGACCCATTTGCTACAATTGGGAATGCAGTATCATTGAACCACATGTATGCTGATACACGTAACCGTGAAACCTTGTATGGTAAATACATCTTCAAATATCACCCAGTATATGGTGGTAATGTAGATTTGGTATACAACCGTGAAGAAGATACTCGTATCGAAGGTGGGGACGAATTGGTCCTTTCTAAAGATGTCTTGGCAGTTGGTATCTCACAACGTACAGATGCTGCATCAATTGAAAAATTGTTGGTAAACATCTTCAAGAAGAACGTTGGCTTCAAGAAAGTATTGGCCTTCGAATTTGCGAACAACCGTAAATTCATGCACTTGGATACAGTATTCACAATGGTGGACTACGATAAATTCACCATCCACCCAGAAATCCAAGGCAACCTTCGCGTCTTCTCTGTAACATATGAAAATGAAGCATTGAAGATTGTTGAAGAAAAAGGTGATTTGGCTGAATTGCTTGCTGAAAACCTTGGTGTTGAAAAAGTTACATTGATTCCTTGTGGCGATGGCAATGTGGTTGCTGCTGCTCGTGAACAATGGAACGACGGTTCAAATACTCTTACAATCGCACCTGGTGTGGTAGTTGTATACGACCGTAACACAGTTACAAACAAGAAATTAGAAGAATACGGACTTCGTTTGATTAAGATCCGCGGAAGTGAATTGGTTCGCGGTCGTGGTGGACCTCGTTGTATGTCAATGCCATTTGAACGTGAAGAAATCTAATAGAGAAGACCGAGAGCTGGTCTTGAGGGATCAGCTCTTCCTTCTTACTGATCAATACTAGAAAGAAAATAGGAGACAATTAGAAATGACAGATTCAGTATTCCAAGGACGTAGCTTCTTGGCAGAAAAAGACTTTACACGTGCAGAGTTAGAATACCTTATCGGACTTTCAGCTCACTTGAAAGACCTTAAAAAACGCAACATTGAACACCACTATCTTGCTGGTAAAAACATTGCGCTTTTGTTTGAAAAAACTTCAACTCGTACTCGTGCTGCCTTCACAACAGCAGCTATCGACCTTGGTGCTCACCCAGAATACCTAGGTGCAAACGACATCCAACTTGGTAAAAAAGAATCTACAGAAGATACTGCTAAAGTTCTTGGACGTATGTTTGACGGTATTGAATTCCGTGGTTTCAGCCAACGTATGGTTGAAGAATTGGCTGAATTCTCAGGTGTTCCAGTATGGAATGGTTTGACTGACGAATGGCACCCAACTCAAATGCTTGCAGACTACTTGACAGTTCAAGAAAACTTTGGACGTTTGGAAGGTTTGACACTTGTATACTGTGGTGATGGACGTAACAACGTTGCGAACAGCCTTCTTGTAACAGGTGCTATCCTTGGTGTGAACGTACACATCTTCTCACCAAAAGAACTCTTCCCAGAAAAAGAAATCGTTGAATTGGCAGAAGGATTTGCAAAAGAAAGTGGCGCTCATATCTTGATCACTGAAGATGCTGACGAAGCAGTGAAAGGTGCAGACGTACTTTACACTGACGTTTGGGTATCAATGGGTGAAGAAGACAAATTTGCAGAACGTGTTGCCCTTTTGAAACCTTACCAAGTAAACATGGATTTGATTAAGAAAGCTGATAACGAAGACTTGATCTTCTTGCACTGCTTACCAGCCTTCCACGATACAAATACTGTTTACGGTAAAGATGTTGCTGAAAAATTCGGCGTAGAAGAAATGGAAGTTACTGACGAAGTGTTCCGCAGCAAATATGCTCGTCACTTTGACCAAGCTGAAAACCGTATGCACACCATCAAAGCGGTTATGGCAGCGACTCTTGGTAACTTGTACATTCCAAAAGTTTAAGACTTTATAACCGTATACCAACAGCTATAGGGGCTGGACTGCTAGCTTTAGTCCTGCCCCTATTTTTTATAGAAAGGGATAACTTATGTCAAGAAAAATCGTCGTTGCTTTGGGAGGAAATGCTATTCTCTCATCTGATCCTTCTGCTCAAGCTCAACAAGAAGCACTTGTAGAAACAGCAAAACACTTAGTCAAATTAATCAAAAACGGGGATGACTTGATCATCACTCACGGAAATGGTCCTCAAGTAGGGAACCTCTTGCTCCAACACTTGGCAGCAAACTCTGAAAAGAACCCTGCTTTCCCACTTGATTCATTAGTTGCTATGACCGAAGGAAGCATTGGCTACTGGCTTCAAAATGCTCTTCAAAATGCTCTTCTTGAAGAAGGAATCGAAAAAGATGTGGCTTCTGTTGTGACACAAGTCGTTGTTGATAAGAACGACCCAGCTTTCGTTAACCTCAGCAAACCAATTGGCCCATTCTACTCAGAAGAAGAAGCAAAAGCAGAAGCTGAAAAATCAGGTGCAACTTTCAAAGAAGATGCTGGTCGTGGCTGGCGTAAAGTTGTGGCTTCACCAAAACCAGTGGATATCAAAGAAATCAATACCATTCGTACTTTGTTGAACGACGGTCAAGTCGTGGTAGCTGCTGGTGGTGGCGGTATCCCGGTTGTGAAAGAAGCAGATGGTAGCTTGACTGGTGTTGAAGCGGTTATCGATAAAGACTTTGCATCTCAACGTTTGGCTGAATTGGTAGAAGCAGACCTCTTCATCGTCTTGACTGGTGTCGATTAT
Source organism: Streptococcus sp. 27098_8_12 (assembly GCF_041432115.1). Lineage (NCBI taxonomy): Bacteria > Bacillati > Bacillota > Bacilli > Lactobacillales > Streptococcaceae > Streptococcus > Streptococcus sp. 27098_8_12. The sequence continues at coordinate 3,220 of NZ_JAPVZA010000005.1, read as the reverse complement.
GTCTTTGTGAACTACAACAAACCAGACCAAGCGAAATTGGAACATGTGAATGTGGCTCAATTGGAAGAATATATCAAACAAGACCAATTTGCACCAGGAAGCATGCTTCCTAAGGTGGAAGCTGCCATTGCCTTTGTAAATGGTCGCCCAGAAGGAAAAGCAGTTATTACATCACTTGAAAACCTTGGAGCTTTGATTGAGTCTGAAAGTGGAACAATCATCCAAAAAGACTAATGAAAAATTAGGAAAAAACTAGTATTTTAAAGCTTATTGTGATAGAATAAGTCTATAGGTAAGCGTTTTACAAGAGACTCTTGTAAAACATCACTCACACTTTGTTGCGTTAGGAGGAAGACAAATGAGTGAAAAAACGAAAAAAGGATTTAAGATGCCTTCATCTTTTTCCGTATTGTTGATCATCATTGCCATTATGGCAGTGTTAACTTGGATCATTCCAGCTGGTCAATACAAAGTTGACGATGCAGGTGCTATCATTGCAGGTAGTTATGAATCTGTAAAAGCACATCCTCAAGGGATTTGGGATATCTTGATGGCTCCAATCAATGCGATGCTTGGTAAAGCACCAACCAGTGCAGCGATTGACGTAGCCTTCTTCATCTTGATGGTCGGTGGTTTCCTTGGAGTTGTGAACGAAACAGGTACCCTTGATGTAGGGATTGCTTCTATCGTTCGCAAATACAAAGGCCGCGAAAAAATGTTGATCTTGATCTTGATGCCATTGTTTGCCCTTGGTGGTACAACTTATGGTATGGGTGAAGAAACTATGGCCTTCTATCCACTTCTTGTTCCTGTTATGATGTCTGTTGGTTTTGACAGCTTGACAGGGGTAGCTATTATCCTCTTAGGATCACAAATCGGATGTTTGGCGTCGACATTGAACCCATTTGCGACAGTTATCGCTTCTGATACTGCAGGTATCTCAAGTGCTTCAGGTCTCTTGCTCCGTGTAATCTTCTGGATCGTATTGACAGGACTTAGCACCTACTATGTATACCGTTATGCAGATAAGGTTCAAAAAGACCCAACTAAATCTCTCACTTATGCAACTCGTGAAGAAGATTTGAAACACTTCAACGTAGAAAGTGGCGAAGAAATCCCTTCACAAATGAACAAGAAACAAAAACGTGTCTTGCTCGTCTTCATTTCGACATTCGTCATCATGGTTGCTGGATTTATCCCATTCAAAGATTTGGGTATTAAATTCTTTGAAAACTTTAACGAATCTCTTCATAAAGTTCCAGTGCTTGGTCAATTGATCGGTAACACAGATGCTCTTGGTACATGGTACTTCCCTCAAACAGCTATGCTCTTTGCCTTCATGGGAATCCTTGTTGGTATCATTTATGGCTTGAAAGAAGATAAAATCATTTCATCCTTCATGAATGGTGCAGCTGACCTCTTGAGTGTTGCTCTTATCGTAGCAGTAGCACGTGGTATCCAAGTCATCATGAACGACGGTATGATCACTGCAACAATTCTTCACTGGGGTGAAGAAGGACTGAAAGGTCTTTCATCTCAATTATTCATTGTCTTGACTTACATTTTCTACTTGCCAATGTCATTCTTGATCCCATCATCATCTGGTCTTGCCAGCGCAACAATGGGTATCATGGCACCTCTTGGTAAATTCGTCAATGTACCAGGTAGCTTGATTGTCACAGCTTACCAATCTGCATCTGGTGTCTTGAACTTGATCGCACCAACTTCAGGTATCGTAATGGGAGCTCTTGCTCTTGGACGTGTTGACTTGAGTGCATGGTGGAAATTCATGGGTAAATTGGTCGTAGCGATTGTTGTAATCACCATTGCCCTTCTTCTACTAGGAACTGTGGTTCCATTCTTGCAATAGAATAAAGTAGGTGTTTCATGAAAAATAGAATAAAGAACGATGTAAAAGAGCAGTATTTAAACTCGCTTCAAACCATCATTTCTTACCCCTCAGTATTAAACGAAGGGGAAAATGGAACACCGTTTGGACAAGCTATCCAAGATGTCCTAGAAAAAACCTTAGAGCTTGCTCGAGAATTAGGTTTTCAAACATATATAGATCCTGAAGGATACTATGGATATGCAGAGATCGGTCAGGGGGAAGAACTCCTGGCCGTTCTTTGTCACTTGGATGTTGTTCCAGCCGGTGATCTAAAAGATTGGCAAACGCCACCTTTTGAAGCGACCATTGTCGGTGACTATCTAGTAGGTCGTGGTGTGCAGGATGATAAGGGGCCGTCACTCGCTGCCCTCTATGGAGTTAAGAGTTTACTGGATGATGGCATCCAGTTTACCAAACGAATCCGCTTTATTTTTGGGACGGATGAAGAAACCTTGTGGCGCTGTATGAACCGCTACAATCAAATCGAAGAGCAAGCAGATCTTGGATTTGCACCGGATTCTTCTTTCCCATTAACCTATGCTGAAAAAGGCTTATTACAAGTGAAATTGCATGGTCCAGGTTGGGATGATCTTCCCTTACAGGCTGGTCAGGCCCTCAATGTTGTTCCGGATAAGGCGACCTATGCTGGTCATCGTTTGGAAGAGTTGCTTCCTGTTTTGGATCAAAGTGGGGTTCAGTATAGCCAAACTGAAGATTCTGTAACGGTTTTGGGTGTTTCCAAGCACTCTAAAGATGCAGCTGAAGGAGTGAATGCCATTGTCGGTTTATCGGAAAGTTTATCCCTCATCCAACCCCATCCAGCTTTGCTCTTTATCGCAGATGCTGTTGGTGAGGATGCGACTGGTGAAGCTCTATTTGGCAGAATTACAGATGAACCAAGTGGCGATCTTTCCTTTAATCTTGCGACCTTTGTGATCGATCAAGAACAATCGGAAATCGGAATTGATATTCGGATCCCCGTCTTAGCAGACAAGGATGCCTTGGTAGCTCGTTTGCAAGAAATTGCAGCTAGTTATCAGTTGGAATATGAAGAGTTTGATTATTTGGCTCCTTTATATGTTCCTTTGGATAGTCCTTTAGTCAGCTCTTTGATGGCCGTCTATCAGGAAGAAACTGGTGATAAGACGCCAGCTATGTCTTCTGGTGGTGCGACATTTGCGCGGACCATGGAAAATTGTGTTGCCTTTGGGGCTCTTTTCCCGGGTGCAGAACAGACCGAGCATCAGGCCAATGAACGGGCAAAAATTGACGATCTCTACGCTGCGATGGAAATCTATCGAGAAGCCATTCAACGCTTAGCCACCATAT